>DATJJL010000104.1:0-16713 GCA_035492155.1 Ramlibacter sp.
TCCTGAATGAGCTTTTTCACCGGGTCGTCGGCGACCAGCAGTTCGTGCAGGCCGATGCGGCCCTTGTAGCCGGACTTGCCGCACTTCTCGCAGCCCACCGGCTTGTAGAACTTGAGCCGCCCGTTTTCCCCATAGCCTTTGACCCAGGTTTCATAGAGCTTCTTCGCCTCGCCGGCATAGTCCTTCTTCCAGGCTTCCGTGTGGCGCAGATCCTCGGCGTATTCGGCGATGAAAGTCTTGATCTCCTCCTGCTCCGGGAAGTAGCTTTCCTTGCAGTCGCACAAACGCTTGGCGAGGCGCTGCGCAAGGATGCCGAGCAGCGCGTCCGCGAAGTTGAACGGGTCCATGCCCATGTCCAGCAGGCGCGTGATCGATTCGGGCGCGGAGTTCGTGTGCAGCGTGGAGAACACCAGGTGGCCGGTGAGCGAAGCTTCGACGCCCATCGACACCGTTTCCTTGTCGCGCGACTCGCCCACCATGATGATGTCCGGGTCCGCGCGCAGGAAGGCCCGCATCACCAGCGCGAAATCGATGCCGGCCTTCTTGTTGATCTGGACCTGGCGCAGGCCCTTCTGCGTGATTTCGACCGGGTCCTCGGCCGTCCAGATCTTCGTGTCGGGCGTGTTGAGGAACTTGAGCACCGAGTGCAGCGTAGTGGTCTTGCCTGAGCCCGTCGGCCCGCAAACGTAGAAGAGGCCATACGGCTTGCTCACCGTTTTTTCGAGACGCTCCTTGTTGATCGGAGTCAGGCCCAGCTTCTCGAGCGGAATCGGCTCGCCGGCGGCAAGGATACGCATCACGACATCCTCGACTGAGCCGGCCGAGGGAATCGTCGCCACGCGAAGCTCGATGTCGAGCGGCCCGTACTTCTTGAACTTGATCTTGCCGTCCTGCGGTTTTCTCTTCTCGGAGATATCGAGGTCGCACATGATCTTCAAGCGCGTGACCAGCGGCTGGCGAAAATGCGCAGGCACCTCGATGTACGGCTGCAGCGATCCGTCCACGCGAAAGCGGATACCGGTCTTGGCCTTGCCGGGCAACGGCTCGATGTGGATGTCCGACGCCCGCATGTTGTAGGCGTCGATGATCACCTTGTTCACGAACTTGACGAGTTCGTTGTCGGCTGCGGCCGAGACGGAATCCTCGTCGCCGAATTCGTCGTCTCCGGCTGTCGACATGTCGGCGAGCATCTCGTCGACGGACGGGCCGGCCTCCTCGGCGCCGTAAATCTGCGCGAGCGTTTCCTCGAACTCGGTCTGTGTCGTGACCCGGTAAGAGAACTTCGAAAAGCGTGGAAGCACCTGCGGCACCATGCGCGAGCCACGCACCGCTTCCGGGTCGGTGCACATGATGACCAGACCCTCGGGCGATTCCTCCAGCGGAATCCAGCCCTGCTCGATGATGAAGTCCTTCTTGAGCGGGCCGTGCAGCGATTCGACCTTGAGCCGCCCCGTATTGAACGGCTCGTAGGGCACGCCGAAAAATTTCGAGAGCGACGGGCCTATCTGCGCGGGCCGGATCGAAAACTCCGACATCAGCATGTGTTCGACCGGCTTGGCTTCCTCGCGCGCCTTCTGCACCGCGGTCTTTAGCTCCTCCGTCGTGATGACGCCGTCGGAGACGAGTCCCGAGTACTTGGTTGCGCGGCGTCGCTGGCCCTCTTCGGCCTTTTGCATGCGCTGGCGAATCGCCGTCGCCAACGTGTTGCACAACTGCGTCGCGCCTTCGATCTCGAGCTCGGCGAAAGGCTGGTCGCTCTTGTTGTTGATGACCTGCAGCACGCCGAACAGCTGGTCCCCGTCGACGATCGGGAAGACCATCACCTGCTTGGTACGGTAGCCCGAGCGCTTGTCGACCTCCTTGAGGAAGGTGAGGTTCGGGTGGATCTTCTTCAGCGCGTCATCGTCGTAGACGTCGGCGATGTTGATCATCTGCTTGGACCACGCCACGAAACCCGCGAGGCTTTGCGGGCTGATCGGCAGCTTCAGGTCCTTGCTGGCATTCAGGCCGGTCTTGATCTTCGAGATGATCGCCGAGCGATCCTCGTTGACCGCATAAAGCGTGAGCCGGTCGGCGTTGAACAGCTTGCAAATATCCTGGCTCGCCTCCAGCATGATCTGGTCGACGTTTTCGGTGGCGTGGATCTTCGTCGTGACCAGCTGCAGCTGGCGAAAGAACAAGGCCTCGAAGGAGACGCCGCGCTGGTCCGGCGGAAGTTGCTGCGATTCGTAGAACGCCTGGGAATCGTGTTCCTTCGGCTTGAGTACCGCACTCATAGATCGAACTCCTGGCCCGCATGCAGCCAGCGGATGTCGTGCGTGACGTTGGGACCGAACGGCTGCGTCTGGTCGAAGCGCTGAATTTCCGCCATGATCATGTCGGTTTCGGCCGGCTTCGTGTGGGTAATGAAGATCGGGAAGCGCTTTTCCTTCTCGATCAGGTCGAGCTCTTCCGCGAGGGACGAAGGCGCGAGATGCAGCGCGCGCTTGGCGAGCTCCTTTTCGCGGTTGGAAAAAGCGGTCTCGATCACGAGGGCCGCGATATTCATCTGGTTGATCCGCCGCCAGAAAGCCGGGTTGCGCTCGGTGTCGCCCGTGAAAACCCAGCAGCCTTTGCCTGAGGTGATGGCATAGCCGACGGCAGGCACGGTGTGCACCGCCGGGAGCACCTCGATGCTCTTGCCTGTGATCTGCAGCGTTTCGCCCACGTGCAGCTCGTGGAAGCTGATGAACGGCTTTTCGGGCGTGGGGATCCGGCTGAAGTCGGGCCAGATCACGTTGTTGAAGATGTGCGTCTTGACGGCTGCGATCGTGCCGGGGAGCGCGTGCACCTGCACGGGCCGGGTGAGCGACGACGCGATCGAATCGATCATGAGCGGCAGGGCCGCGAGATGATCGAGATGCGAATGCGTGAGGAACACGTGGCCGACGTGCTTCATTTCCTCGAGCGTGAGGTCGCCTACGCCCGTGCCGCAGTCGACCAGCACGTCGTCATCGACGAGAAAGGACGTGGTCCGGCAATCCTTGGCGATTGCGCCGGAACAGCCCAGAACCCTTACCTTCATCACCGGCCTCCGCCGGGCAGCGATCGACTGTGAGCTTGGGCGCGCATAACTTCCCTCACTTGGTCTCGAAGTTGGTAGCGCCGTCCCACTCCGGGTCGAACGGCAGCAACCTCATTGAGGCTACACGCTCTGAATACAATTCGTAAAGGTATTTTTTGGCGTTGATACGGTGCAGGTTGAGGAGCAGGACGTCGCACTGGTCCCAGTCCTGCGCGCGGTAGGACTTGAGGAACGCGGCCCAGGTCTTGAGCTCGTCCTGGTGCTCCTTGTCGATCCGGTCGGCAGGAGCCATGGGCCAGAAAATCGCCACAGCCTGCTCCTTGCCCTTGACGCGGACACGGTCAAGCTCCTGCCAGGCGAATTCCGCGGCGAGCTTGCGTGTGGCTTCGCTCACCACGATGTCCACACCGTAAACTTTGGAAAGACCTTCCAGGCGCGAGCCGAGGTTCACCGAGTCGCCGATGACGGTATAGGCGCGCCGGTTTTCGGAGCCCATGTCGCCGACACACATGGTCCCGGTGTTCAGGCCAATGCCCACGCCGATTTCGGGTATTCCCTTGGCCCGGTGTTCCTCGTTGATCTTGCGCACGGCATTGGCCATTTCCATGGACGTCTTGACTGCCAGATGCGCGTGGTTCGGCAACTCCAGCGGGGCGCCCCAGAAGGACATCACACAGTCGCCCATGTATTTGTCGATGGTGCCGCGGTTGCGGCTGATGATGTCCGTGAGCCGGTTGAAAACGGAGTTGAGAAGCTCCTGCAGCTGCGTCGGCTCCATCCTCTCCGACATCTTGGTGAATCCCCGCATGTCGCAGAACATGACGGTCAGTTCCTTGTTCTGCGCATTCATGCTGTAGTTCTGTGCGCCCTGCTCGACCATCTGGTCGACCAGTTCGGGCGGAACGTACGTGCCGAACATGTGGGCCAGTTCGCGCTTGCTGCGGCTTTCGACGAAGTAGCCGTACGACATGTTCAGCGCAAACGCAGTGATGCACATGACCAGCGCTGCGGCCAGCGGCAGCACGAGACCGTGGGCGGAGTAGAAATACACGTTCATCGCGAACACGATGGCGATGACGGCGGCGCTCAGAACGACGGCGCGGGTCGCCGAAAGCAGCGGCAGGCCGAGCGCGAGGACGAGACCCGCGATCAGCAGCACGACGACGTCGTAGCCGACCGCGTAATCCGGCTTGTAGAACACCTTGCCGTCCAGCAGGCCGGAGATGACGTTCGCGTGAACCTCGACACCGGGATACGTCTCGCTCACGGGCGTCACCCGCAAGTCGAGCAAGCCCTGTGCGGTGGTGCCGACCAGGATGATCTTGTCCTTGAGCTCGCCTTCCTTCAGCCGATGCGCGATGACGTCGGCAGCGGACACGTAGCGAAAGCTGCCGCCGTTCACGCCGCCGGGCCCGCGAAACGGGATCAGGCTACTCACACGGTTGTCGACAGGGATCGCGAAATGGCCGTCCCCCTTGCGCAACTGGATGCTTTCGAGCGAGTCGTAGCCCTTCGAGCTGAAGAACTTGGTGTCCTGAACGAATCCGGGCGCGACGCTCGGCGAGCCGATCGCCAGGCGAAAAAGGGCCAGCGAGAGCGACTCGTAGTACTGGTTGTCGTATTCCACGACCAGCGGCACCGAGCGCAGCACACCATCGGAATCGACCACGGGGTTGAAGCTGCCGGCCATCGGCGCCGCCTTGGCGAGCTGCGCGATGTTCGCGCCATACCCTTTCCAGTGAAGGAACTTGATGGGCCGGCCTTTCAGGTCCTCCTTGCGCATCACGGGCGGCGGCAGCACTCCCTTGGATTCCTCGACGCCGGTGAAGTAGTAGCCCAGGACCACCGGGCGGCGCGCCAGCGACTTCGCGAAGAGCGCGTCGTAGTCGAGCGAGGCCTGCATCTGCTCCAGCCGCGAAGTGAAGGCCGGCATGTCCTTGAGCTCGCCCTGCGCGAGCTGCTTCAGGCGAGGCAGGCCCGACGTATCGTCGGGCTCGGCGAACACGACGTCGAAGCCGAGCGCGGCAATCTTCTGCCGGTCGAACAGCTCGTCCAGCATCTGCGCCACCTTGTTGCGGCCCCAAGGCCAATGGCCGATTTCGGACAGGCTCTTTTCATCGATGTCGACGATGGCGATGCGGTCGTCCAGCGTGCGCGGCATCGTCGCGCGCAGCCTCGCGTCGTAGATGATGTCGTCCAGCCGCTGCAGCACGCCGATGTTGAGCGCGCCCACTGCGTGCAGCAGGGCGAACACCAGCGGAATCAGGGTCACCGCAATACGCGACCAGTGTCTGGAGAGCAAGCCCATGAGGCCCCGAATCCCTCTATCGTCAAGGCGGCGTTCTTGCGCGCCGCGCTCAAGCTCTTACCGTGCCGGCCGTCAGGCCTGCACGAACTGCATCTGCGTGCCCGCCAGCTCCAGCAGGTCACCGTTCTTCAAGGTGACGGGCTCCGCGCCGATGGCCGCGCCGTTGAGCGTGGGCTTGTTGCTGCCTTCGACATGCGCCACCACGAAGCCGTGCGGGCGCTTGGTGATCGCCGCAACCGCGACACCGGGCTTGCCGATGGTCGTCACGACCTTCACGAGCGGCACCTGCCGACCGGCGGCCGCACCCGAGAGAACCTTGATGCTCGCGTTCACCTGACCGAGGTCCGCAGCCTGTGCGGTTGCCGCACTCGCGGCCGGCGCCGCAGCTTGACCTGCCGCAGCCGCTGCGGGCGCCTGCACGGGAGGCATCACCGTGCCGGGCTTGAGGATCATCGTCTTTTCGAACGTGGGGCCCGCCGCCTCGTTGATGTACTTGATCTTGTACTTGCCGATTTCGATGGTGTCGGAGTTCTGGAGCAGCTGCTTCTTGACGGCCTTGCCGTTGATGTACGTGCCGTTGGTGCTGTTCAGGTCCTCGAGGTAGACCTCGGTGCCGCTCATTTGCAGCACCGCGTGCTCGCCGCTGACGGCGAGGTTGTCGATGACGATGTCGTTGTACGGGCGCCGGCCGAGGGTGGTCCGGTCCTTGGTCAACTGCACTTCCTTGATGACAACACCGTCGATCGAAACGATCATCTTCGGCATGGCCCACTCCTGTTCGTCGTACTCGTCATTATCAGCAACCTCTCCAGGGGCTATTTCCCGAGCAGCCGCGAAATCAAGCCCTTCTTGCGGGAGCCTTCATTCGCCTGGGCCAGCAGCACCGAAATGTTGTCCCGGCCGCCATTCGCATTGGCTGCGTCGATCAACTGGGCGACCTTCTGTTCCAAGGGCGTTTCCTGCGTGAGGATTTGCGCAATGCCCTCATCATCCACCATGTCCGACAGGCCGTCCGAGCACATCAGGTAGATATCGCCCGGCTCGACCTTGTGTTCGTTGACTTCCAGCAACACCGCGTCCTCGACACCGAGCGCGCGCGTCACCAGATTTTTGTTCGTGGAGGTCGCGGCCTGCTCGGGCGTGATGAGCCCGGCATCCATCTGCTCCTGCAGCAGCGAATGGTCTTTCGTGATCTGCGCGATTTCAGTTCCGCGCACTCGATAACAACGCGAGTCGCCGATGTGACCGAGCGTGAGACGGCCGTCCTGGAACACACCGAGGACGAGTGTCGTGCCCATGCCGCTGTATTGCGGGTTGGAATTCGCGGCGTTGAAGATCGAACGGTTCGCGTTGTCGACGCAGATCTCCATCGCGCGCCGCACCTCGCGCGGGTTCGCGCTGCGGCCGGCCTGAGAAAGCCATCGCCCCAGCTCCGACTTGATGAAGGTGGTAGCCATGCCGCTGGCGATCTCGCCGGCGTTGTAGCCCCCCATGCCGTCGGCCAGGATGGCGAGGCGCACCTCCTCGTCGATGGCGACGGAGTCCTCGTTGTTTTCGCGGGCCAGGCCCGGATCGGTGCGGATGCTGAACTCGTAATTCATGGTTGCCGGATCAAGCGCCTGGGCCATTGCCGCCTTCGGGCTTGGTGAACACGGCGGTCTTCTCGAAACTGGCCTGGCCCTGTTCAGGCGGGGCATCATAGCCGGGCTGCGCGCTTTCCGGCATGCCGACGACAGTCTTCTCGAAGGCAGGCGGATCGGCTCCTCCCGGCATGCCCACCACGGTCTTCTCGTACTGGGTCGAGGACGTTGCCATGGTTGCACCACCCTGGGCTGCCGCGAGCGCCGCTTCGCCACGTGCGGAAACGGACTGCGCAGGCATCGCACCCGTCGCCATAGGCGCGCCGGTCATTTCAGCGAGCACCGATTTCAGGTCGGCGGCGAACTGGTCGCCGTTCTGGTAACGCAGCTCGGACTTCTTGGCCAAGGCGAGCGCCACCACGCTTGCCAGCCGCTCGGAGACGTCCTTGCGGATGATCCGGATATCGGGCGCCTCCTCGTTGGCGATCTTGTACATGAGCTCGGCCATCGAGTCCCCGCGGAACGGCAACACGCCACACAGCATCTGGAACAGCATGACGCCCAGCGAGTACAAATCGGACCGGCCGTCGACCTTCTTGCCGGCGATCTGCTCGGGCGACATGAAGCTCGGCGTCCCGAGCACCAGGCCCGTCTTTGTCTTGCTCGAATCGGTGATGCGCGCGATGCCGAAATCCGTCACCTTGACGATGTCGGTGTCGAGTTCGTACATGATGTTCGCAGGCTTGATGTCCCGGTGCACGACGTTCGCGCGATGCGCATAAGCGAGCGCTTCGGCGACGCGAGCCACGATCGAGACCACCTTCGGCATCGGCAGCAGGTTGCCTTCCTTGCAATAGTCGACGAGGTCGCGACCCTTGAGAAACTCCATCGCGATGTACGCGAGGTCATGCTCCTCGCCGGCGTCGAAGATCGTGACGATGTTCTGGTGTTGCAGGCGCCCGGCCGTCTCCGCCTCGCGGAAGAAACGCTCGCGCGCATCGTCCAGTTCCTCGCCCTCGAATTCGTTGGAAAGGGCCATCGTCTTGATCGCCACCACGCGGCCGATCTTCGGGTCCTTTCCGAGGTACACGACGCCCATCGCGCCCTTGCCCAATTCCTTTTCGACCTGGTAGCGACCGAGCATCGGCTTTTCGACACCGCCGCCGTCCAGGAGCATCGTGCCGCCGGGGTGGGCGCCGCCGCCGCCGAGGATGACCGTTTCCGACAGGTTCTTCGCGCGATTGAGCTTGGTGTCCAGGCCTTTGTAGTTCTTGTCGAGCGTGGCCATGTACTCGTACACGGCCTGCACCTTGTTGAACTGCCGCTTTCGCTCGAAGTCCAGTGCGAGGTTGCCCAGGTTTTCCATCAAGGCGTCGGTGTGCGGGACGCGGCGGAAGCGGTCGAAGGCCATGTCGAGCTGGCCCTGTCCCTGCAGCGCCAGGCCCATCATCCGGTTCGTTTCGGCCGACTCTTCGTCCGACTTGAGCTTGCCCGCTTCAGTGACGAGGAAGCGCTTCGTGGTGAGACCGAGGTGACCGATCACCAGCAGCGAAGCGGGCATCATCATGCGAATCCACGTCGATGCGCCCGAAAGCAGCCCGAACTCCAGGCCGACCATCACGATCAACAGGCCGGCAGTGGCCGCGGCACCGAGGCCGGCGGACAAGCGCGGCAACGCTGCGATCAGATAGGCGGCGACCAGCAGCAAAGCGGCGAGCGCGGCCCAATTGCCCCATGTCGGCTCGACGAGGAAATGCTCCTGCAGGATGCTCGAGGTGATGTGCGCGATCAGCTGCACGGGCGTGAGGCTCGCGTAACCGGGCGCAGGAAACTGCACGCCGACGCCGGTTGCCGTCGCGCCGATCAGCACGATCTTGTCCGTGTACTTGGAAGCCGGAATCTTTCCGGAGAGCACGTCGTAGAAGGAATCTTCGGCGAACGCCGGCTTGCCGCCCAAGCCCTTGTAGAACTGCGGGTACATCTCGGCCGCGCCGTCGGTCTTCACGCGCAGCTTGCCCAGTTGCACCGACTCGCCCGGGTTCAGCCTGATGTCCGAGGTACCGAGGTTCAGGCTTTTGGCGGCTGCGAGCAGTGCCATCGAGGGAACCGCCTTGCCGTAATAGTTGACCAGCAGCGGATCCTGGCGCACGGCGCCGTCGGAATCGATCTGCTGGTTCAGGTGCCCGACGCCGGCAGCGGCATTGCCGATCACGTCGATCGGCTCCTGCGCCTTGATCGATGGCAAAGAAAAGCCGGTCGACTCGTCGACCGCCGACTTCAGCGCGAAGGGGGGCAGCGGCTTGTCGGCCTTGCCTTGCGGCTCGCCGATGGTGAAGAACGACGGGACGATGACATTGCCGGCCCTGGACATGCTCGCAGCCAGCTTGGCATCGGTGTCGAGCGCGGCTTCGGCCTCGGAAATGATGCTTGAGGCAGGCTGGCCTTCCGCGCCGGAGCCGAGTGCTTCCTTGATCTTGCGGATGTATTGGAGGCCGCGATCCGTTTGCGGCTCGAAAAAGAAGATCGTGTTGACGATGACCTTGGCCTTGGCGGCCGCAAGCTTGTCGATCAATTCGGCGTGCACATCGCGCGACCAGGGCCAACGGCCGATGTTCGCGATGCTCTGGTCGTCGATCGCGATGATCGCGATGCGATCGCTCGGCTGCCGGCCGTTCGCGGTGCTGCCAAAGTCGTAGAAGCGATTTTCGAGGGTCCGGAAGATGTCCGTGGCCGAATGGAGCAGGAGAATGGCGACGACGATCACGGCGCCCACGAACCAGTCGGCGCGCCAGAACTGGCCACGCTTTGATGAAGATTTGCCCACAGCCGCCCCCGTCCAGACATTTCGCGCGGCGACGCCGCATGCACCCGACGCCGTCAGCCGGCAGCAGGCCTCGCGCGGACGTTAACAGACGCGCCAGAGGCGGACAAGGGACTTTGTCACGAGCCACAAACGTTTTGTTGCAACTGCGCACGCCCTGCACGCAGCGCATTTCGTGCGATCAACGAGCCCGAGAACGAACGCGTGCTTGCATGAACCTGCCGCAGGCAATCACCACGACGGCGCCAATCGCCGCGGCGGCGTAGTGCATCCAACGACGATCGGCAACGAGATCTGCCAACGTCGCGTCGCTTGCAATCGTTTCCCCTGCGACCCATCCGATCAGGCCCGCACCCGCGACGACGATGGCCGGGAAGCGCTCCATCAGGTTCACCATCAGTGTCGCCCCGAAGACCACCAAAGGAATGCTGATCGCGAGTCCCAGCACGAGCAGCAGCATGCTGCCTCCGGAAGCTGCAGCGACTGCGATCACGTTGTCCAGGCTCATGACGACGTCCGCGACGAGGATCGTGCGGATCGCCGCCAGGGGCGATGAGTGCTGATGCAGTTCGTCATCGCCGCCTTCGTCCTCTTCGACGAGCAGCTGGATTCCGATCCAGAGCAGCAGCAAGCCCCCGACGATTTGCAGGTACGGCAACGCGAGCAGCCGCGCGGCGACAACCGTAAGCACGATCCGCAGCACGACGGCCGCGGCTGAACCCCAGAAAACAGCCGTGCGTTGCTGGCGCGCAGGCAACGTGTGCGCGGCGAGCGCGATCACGACCGCGTTGTCGCCGGACAGGAGGATGTTGATCCAGGAGATTCTGACCAGCCCGATCCAGAAGTCGGCGGTCTGCAGCGATTCCATGCTGCACCAAGTTTAAGGGGGCCGCGTGGGGCCCCCTTTTGTTTGCTTGTGAAGCTACGCAGCGGTTACAGCAAATCCTTGAGCAGCCGGCCCATCTCGGACGGGTTGCGCGTGACCTTGAAGCCGCACTCTTCCATGATTGCGAGCTTGGCGTCGGCCGTATCGGCGCCGCCGGAGATCAACGCACCTGCATGACCCATGCGCTTGCCGGGAGGGGCCGTGACACCGGCGATGAAGCCGACCACGGGCTTTTTCATGTTGGCCTTGCACCAGCGGGCCGCATCCGCTTCGTCGGGACCGCCGATCTCGCCGATCATGATGACCGCATCCGTGTCCGGATCGTCGTTGAACGCCTTCATCACGTCGATGTGCTTCAGGCCGTTGATCGGGTCGCCGCCGATGCCCACCGCGCTCGACTGGCCGATGCCCAGCTCGGTGAGCTGCGCCACGGCTTCGTACGTGAGCGTGCCGGACCGCGAGACGACGCCGACGCGCCCCTTGCGATGGATATGGCCGGGCATGATGCCGATCTTGATCTCGTCGGGCGTGATGAGGCCGGGGCAGTTCGGGCCGAGCAGCAGCGTCTTTTTGCCGCCCGCGGCTTCCTTGACCTTCATCTTGTTGCGCACGATCAGCATGTCCTTGACCGGAATGCCTTCGGTGATGCAGATCGCCAGGTCGAGATCGGCTTCGACCGCTTCCCAGATCGCGTCGGCGGCACCGGCCGGCGGCACGTAGATCACGGAGACCGTCGCACCCGTTTGCTGCTTGGCTTCCTTGACGCTCGCGTAGATCGGGATATCGAAGATCTTTTCGCCGGCCTTTTTCGGGTTGACGCCTGCGACGAAGCAGTTCTTGCCGTTGGCGTATTCCTGGCACTTCTCCGTGTGGAACTGGCCGGTCTTGCCCGTGATGCCCTGCGTGATGACGCGCGTGTCCTTGTTGATGTAGATCGACATGTCTTTCTTTCTCAGGCCTTCACGGCGGCAACGACTTTTTGCGCGGCTTCCGCCATCGTGTCCGCGCTGATGATGGGAAGGCCCGACTCCGCGAGCATCTTCTTGCCGAGCTCTTCGTTCGTGCCCTTCATGCGCACGACGAGCGGCACTTTCAGCTGCACCGCGCGGCTGGCGGTGATCACGCCGGTGGCGATGGTGTCGCACTTCATGATGCCGCCGAAGATGTTCACCAGGATCGCCTTGACCTTGGGATTTTTCAGCATGATCTTGAAGGCCTCGGTGACCTTCTCGGGCGTCGCGCCGCCGCCGACATCGAGGAAGTTGGCGGGCTCGGCGCCGAACAGCTTGATGGTGTCCATCGTGGCCATCGCGAGGCCCGCGCCGTTCACGAGGCATCCGATGTCGCCGTCCAGCGAGATGTATGCGAGATCGAACTTCGAGGCTTCGACTTCCGCGGGATCTTCTTCGTCGAGGTCGCGCAGCGCAACGATCTCGGGATGGCGGAAGAGAGCGTTCGAATCGAAGTTGAACTTCGCGTCCAGCGCAGTGATGTTGCCCTTGCCGTCGCGGTTGAGCGGGTTGATCTCCACCAGCGACGCGTCGGTGTCCATGTAGCAGCGATAAAGCTTCTTGAACACGTCCACCGCTTGCGCGGTCGAATCGGCCGGGATGCCGATGCCGTCCGAGATTTCCTTGGCTTGTGCGTCCGTCAGGCCCGCGAGCGGATCGACGAAGACCTTGATGATTTTTTCGGGATGCGAATGCGCGACCTCTTCGATGTCCATGCCGCCTTCGCTCGAGGCGATGAACGCGACCTTCTGCGAGGCGCGGTCCGTCACGACGGACACGTAGTATTCCTTCTGGATGTCGGCGCCGTCTTCGATGTAGAGGCGCCGCACCTTCTGGCCCTCGGGCCCGGTCTGGTGGGTCTTGAGCTGCATGCCGAGCATCTGGCCGGCGAGCTCCTTGACCTGGTCGACGCTCTTGGCGACCTTGACGCCGCCGCCCTTGCCGCGGCCGCCCGCGTGGATCTGGGCCTTGACGACCCAGACCGGGCCGCCGAGTTTCTGGGCGGCTTCCACCGCCTCCTGCACGGTGAACGCTGGGATGCCGCGCGGGACCGGCACGCCGAAGTGACGCAAGATTTCCTTGCCTTGATACTCGTGAATCTTCATGAGGTCTCTTTCGAGGAACTGGGAAGGGGTGTGCCCGGTGGCGGATCGTGCATCTCCCTGTGCCCGCCTGCGGAAAACAGCTTGAAACTGTATCATGGTGCGATGCACCAACCATTCCGTTTGGTTGGGTCTTTCATAAGCATTACCCACAGGAAAATCGATGCCGAAGGTCTTTATCGACGGCGAGGCCGGCACCACCGGCCTGCAGATTCGCGAGCGGCTCGACAAGATGCCCGCCATCGAAGTGATGCGCATCGAGCCCGAGCGCCGCAAAGACCCGGCGGCCAAGCGAGAGCTGATGGCTGCCGCAGACCTGGTGATCCTGTGCTTGCACGATGACGCTGCGCGCGAATCGGCGCTGATGATCGCCGAGGTCGAGCGCGACAAGGGCCGCTCGACGCGCGTGATCGACGCGTCGAGCGCGCATCGCGTGCACGACGCGTGGGTCTTCGGCTTTCCGGAACTCGCGAAGGGCCAGGCCGAGGCAATTGCGAAAGCCAAGCGCGTGAGCAACCCGGGCTGTTACCCGACGGGCGCCATTGCGCTCATCCGTCCGCTGGTGGATGCGGGGCTTGTCCCCAAGGATTTCCCGCTCGTCATCCCGGCAACGAGCGGCTACTCGGGCGGCGGGCGCTCGATGATCGAGGCCTTCGAGAAAGGCGAGTCCGGGCCGTTCGAGCTTTATGGGCTCGCGCTCAGACACAAGCACCTGCCGGAAATCGTGAAGCACTCCGGCCTGACGCGCCGGCCCATCTTCATCCCCTCGGTGGGCAACTTCAAGCAAGGCATGCTCGTCGAGCTGCCGCTCTTCCTGGACGACCTTCCGGGCAAGCCGAGCTTCATCGATTTGCACGACGCCCTCGCATCGCACTACGAAGGCAGCGAATGGGTCAGCGTCGACTTGCCGACCGAAGGTGGCCGCATCGAGGCGACGACGCTCAACGACACCAACCGGATGGAGCTTCGCGTCTACGGCAACGAGGAGACTCGCCAGGCCGTGCTCGTTGCGCGCCTGGATAACCTCGGCAAGGGCGCCAGCGGCGCAGCGGTGCAGAACCTCAAGCTGATGCTGGGCGTCTGAGCGCTTCCAGCTCGGCGTGCACGCGTTCGATCACGGGTTCCCAGCGACGGCTTGCGTCCTGCCGGAAAAGACGCGCCGATGGATACCACGGCGTGTCTTCGCGATCGACCATCCAGCGCCAGTCCGGCGCATAAGGCAGCAGGATCCACACCGGTTTACCGATTGCTCCTGCGAGATGCGCGACGCTCGTATCGACACTGATCACGAGATCGAGCGCTTCGATCAAGGCCGCGGTGTCCTCGAAGCCTTCCAATTGAGCGCCGAGATCCAGCGCGAGGCCCGATGCGGCTAGCGCCGCGCGGTCCTGTTCGCGCAGGTCCGGTTGCAGCGTGACGAAGCGGCAGTTGGTCGTCTGCGCGCGCCGAAAGATTTCCAGCGGAATCGAGCGGTTGTGGTCGTTGACGTGTCTCGGGTTGCCACACCAGGTGATGCCGACGTTCAGCCGACCGGAATCCAGCCGCCCTCGCCACGCCTGCGAGCGGCTGGTGTTGGCGTGCAGGTAAGGAACACCTTTGGCCATCGACAGCTCTGTGGTGCCCAGCACGGCCGGAAGGCTCAGAAGCGGACAATAAAAATCAATGGCAGGCAAACGCGCGCCTTGGCGCAGCTGCTCGCAATTGGGCGCGAGCTCGTGCATCAAAGGCTCCAGCGCCTCGGGGACCTGCAGCCACACCTTTGCCGCACGCGAGGCGACTTCCCGGACGAAACGCACGAACTGGATGTTGTCGCCGAAGCCCTGTTCCCCCTGCAGGAAGATCGCCTTGCCCGCGAGGTCCTCGCCGGACCAGCGGGGCTGTTCGAATTGGCGCACCTTGCCGCGGAACGCATCGCTTCGCGTGCGCCACTCGCTTTCGCGCCACCCCTCTTCGAACTCACCCAGCAGCATCAGCGCGATGCACAAGTGCCAGTGCAGGTTGGCGTCTTCAGGATAAATCGTCAGCGCTGCACGCGCCTCCTGCGCGGCTTCGCGCAGGCGAAGTTTTTCGATCAGCACCGCCAAGCGATTGACGATCGCATCCTGCTTGCCCGGCGCGAGCGCCAGCGCTTCGTCGAAATGGGCAAGCGCTTCGTCAAGACGTCCTAGCTTGAACAATGCAACGCCTGTATTCACAAGCGCGCCCGCCGTGCGTCCGACGACCTTCATGGCACGCTCGGCTTCCGCCAGTGCTTCCTCGCGGCGTCCGAGTTTGACCAACGCGCCGAACAACAGCACGGCTGCCTGCGCGTTCGCGGGCTCCATGTTGCACACCTGCTGCGCGATGCCGCAGGCCTGCTCGAGTTCACCCGCCAACGAGAGTTCGCTCGCGACAAGCAGTTGCGCGAATGTCGATGGATTCAGCGAAGCGAGCTTGCCGGCCCATTGCGCCGCTTCGCCGTGTCGCTGCATCAGGTGAAGCACGCGCGCGCCTTCCTCCCATGCCTCGGCAAAATCGGGTTTGATCGCGACCGCCGCCTCGAACCCGGCAAGCGCCGCCTTGTGATTGCCGCGCAGCGCTTCGGCACGCCCGAGCAGGAACTGGGCTTCGTGCACGAAATCGGCCGACGGTTCGCGAAGTGCCAGTGCCTGCGTGAACGATTCCGCGGCACGTCCGGCGTCTCCCAATTCGAGCAATGCGAAGCCGAGGTTCAGCCGCAGCGCGGCGTTGCCCGGGTCGGCGCTCACGCCTTCGGAGTAGCAACGCGCAGCCTCGTCGTTGCGGCCTGCCGCGAGCGCCTCGTTACCGCGCTTTTTCCACTCGTCGGCTGTCGGTGCCGACGCGGCAGCGAAGGAGCCCTCCTTGGCTCTTCGCCCGAACGCATCTCGAAGCCAGCCCACGATTCAGAGCCGCACGCTGAGCCAGTCGGTCAGCTTGTTCGCGTAGTCCTCCGAACAGCCGTTGTCCTTCAGCGTCCAGAGAAAAGCATTGGCGAGCTTTGCCTTCTTGTAGAAGTTCATGCGTTCTTGTGTCTTGAAATCGCGCACGCGCTTGTCCGCGTTCACGAGCACCTTCTCCGCCTTGGCGGTGAACTTGTCGGCGCGCCTGTCGGCCGAGCCGGACAACTCGGCAAGGATGAACATCGCGAGTTCCTTGCCGAAGCGCTGGGACTCGCCGGAGGAAAACCAGTTGAACATGGGCTTATTGTGGACCAGCCGCGTTGCGAAGATCGCTGCTCACGGCGCGCAACACGGGCTGCCATGCGCCCACGGCCGGCTGCCGGTAAAGCCGCGCCGTCGGATACCACGGCGAGTCGGTGCGCGCCAGCATCCACCGCCAGTCCGGAAGGTAAGGCAACAGGATCCACACGGGCCGCCCGAGCGCGCCGGCAAGATGCGCGACGCTCGTGTCGACGGTGATCACCAAGTCCAGCGCCATGAGCAACGCTGCGGTGTCGCCGAAATCGCGCAACCCGGGTCCGGTGTCGATGAGCCCCGGCCATGCCGCGAGCGCTTCGCGTTCCGATTCGCGCACGCGCGGCTGCAAGTTGACGAACTGCGCGGGCGCATCTGCGATGGTGCGGAATTGCTCGAGGGGAATGGAGCGGTTGTGATCGTTCGTGTGGCGCGGATTGCCCGACCACATGATCCCGATCTTTCGACCGGCTTGCGCGGCGAGCTTCTTGCGCCATTGCGCCACGCGTGCGGGGTCGGCCTGCAGGTAAGGGACCCTCGATGGGACGTCTGCGAGCGTGGTTCCAAACGCATGGGGAAGGCTCAGGAGCGGGCACTGGTAATCGAACGGGGCCGGCGGCTGCGCTGCTTCGATGATGCGGCAGTTGGGCGCGAGTGCTCCTGCGAGGGGCGCGACGTCGGGTGGCACGCGAAGAAGCACCTCGCGTGCTCGCGATGCGACGAGCGGGACATAACGCAAGAACTGCA
>DATJJL010000105.1:0-5498 GCA_035492155.1 Ramlibacter sp.
AAACGCGCGGCATCGACACTGTGCTTTGGCGCGGCGCGGAGCTCTATCGCGAAGAAGCGAAGAACCAGGAAACACTCGCGAAGTACGGCCACGGCACGCCGAACGACTGGATCGAGCGCAACCTCTACACGCGCTACAGCTGGCAAGGCGACGGCCTGATGCTGATCATCAATCTCGCGCTCTTCGGTGCGGTGGGCGCCGCCGTGTGGGCCGTGCAGATGCTCTGGATCCCGATCACTGCCGCCGGCGTCATCAACGGCATTGGCCACTACTGGGGCTACCGCAATTTCGAAGCGCCGGATGCCAGCACGAACATCGTCCCGTGGGGCGCGATCATCGGCGGCGAAGAGCTGCACAACAACCACCACACGTACCCGACGTCCGCGAAGTTCTCGGTCAAGAAGTACGAGTTCGACCTCGGCTGGGCCTACATCAGAGCGATGCAAGCGATCGGCTGGGCCAAGGTCAAGAAGGTTCCCCCGAAGCTGCAGCTCGGCGCCATCAAGCCGGTGGCGGACGAGAAAACGCTCGAGGCGTTGATCGCCAACCGCTACGAGGTGATGGCTGCCTATGCGCGCGAAATGAAGCGCGTGTGCAAGTCCGAAATCGCGCAGCTCAAGGCCAAGCAGGCCGATTCGTCGATGCTCAAGGGCGCCAAGCGCTGGCTGCATCGCGACGAGGAGCGTGTGCCCGAGTCGGCCCGTTCGCAGCTTCAACAGGCTCGCGCCGCACACCCGGTGATCGACAAGATGGTGGCGATGCGCGAGGAACTGCGCCAGATGTGGATGAACACGTCGCAGTCGCGCGAGCAGCTTGCCGCCGACCTGCAGGCCTGGTGCCGCCGCGCCGAGGAAAGCGGCATCGCGCAACTGCAGCAGTTCTCGATGCGGCTGCGCGCCGCGCACGCTTAAGCGCGCCGTCTCTCTATACCGTCGCCGCGATCATGATCGCCACGCCCGTGGCGACGGCTGTGAGGCTGGCCCGGTCGCGTGCGGCGAAGATGATCGGGTCGTCGTGCATCTCGCCTCGGCCTGTCTTCAGCCACAGGTAGCCGATCCAGTAGACCAGCACAGGGCATAACAGCCACAGCACTTCGGGCCGCGAATAGTTGCGGGCCGAAACGTCGGTGTGGATATAGAGCGCGAGCACCAGCACCGCAGCCGCGCCCAAGGCCGTCCCCAATCCAGTCAGCACCGGCAGGTCGACGCCGCGATATCCGCGGCCCGACGGGGCTTCGTTCGGCTCGCCGGTACGTGCGATGAGTTCCGCGCATCGCTTGAGCACGGCAAGGCTCAGGAAAATGAACATCGAGAAGGTGAGGAGCCAATAGGACGGCACCACGCCGATCGCTGCTGCGCCGCCGACGATGCGGATCGTGTAGAGGAACGCAAGCGCGACCACATCGATGACCGGCTGCGTTTTCAGCCGCCACGAATAGGCGCTTGTCACGACGGCGTATGCCACCAGAACGGTGAACACGGTGGGTGACAGCGCCCATGCGATCGCAACGGACGCAATGAGGAGCACGACAGCGATCAGCGAGGCATGGATGATCGACAGTTCGCCCGACGCGACGGGGCGGTGCTTCTTCCTCGGATGCGCACGGTCGTGTTCGACGTCGAGGATGTCGTTGACCTGGTAGACGCCCGAGGCAACCAGGCAGAACGAGACGAATTCCGCCAGTGCCCGCAGTGCAGCCGTTTCGTCGGCCCACATGTGCGCGACCAGGAGCGGCACGAACACGAGCAGGTTCTTCATCCACTGGTGCGGACGAATCGAACGCATCACGACGCGCAGGAACGATCGCGACGACTCGAATGTGCGTTCCACATTCGGCAGGCGCCCCGTGGACGCGCGAAGCCCGATCGAAGGATTGACGACGATCGCCCTGCGCGCGCTGCGCCAGATATGCAGGTCTTCGGCTGCGTTGCCCGCGTAGTCGAAACCCGAATCACCGAAACGGCGAACGAGCGCATCGCGCTTGCGCGCGCCTTTCAGATTCACGCCGGAATCGCTGCACAGCAACTCGCCGAACAGCGGCTTCATGTGCTCGAAGACGCGTTCGGCCAGGCGCCGCGTGGCTGCCGTCGCGAGAACGATGCTTCGGCCTGCGCGATGCTGGCTTTGCACGAAGGCCAGGAACTCCTCGTTGTAGGGCAGCAAGGCCGCATCGAGCTCGATCCGCTCGGCGATCTCGTGTTTGAGCACATGCCGGCCGCGCATCAACCAGAACGGCAGCAGGAACAAGTACAGGGGGTTGCGCCGCAGCAGCCTGATCGTGGATTCCACGAGAAGATCGGACGCGATCAGCGTGCCATCGAGGTCGACGACAAGTGGTGTCGCGGCTCCCATCACGCGCCTCCCGGGTTGCCGCGCGCGATCAGGACCACTCCGGCGACAACGAGCAATGTGCCCGCCACGCGTGCGAGCGACACATCCTCGCCCAGCGCGAATTTGCCGAGGGCCAGTGTCATCACGAACCCGAGGCCGACGAATGGATACGCGAAGCTCAACTCCGCGCGCGCGAGCACGAGCAGCCAGACCAGCGCGCCGAATGCATAGAGCGCGAGCCCCGCAAGCACCAGGGGCGATGTCAGCGCAGATGCGAGCGTGGATTGCCAGCCGGCCTGCACTCCTGCAGGAGACAATGCAACGCTGCGTGCCATGCCGGACTTCAGGAGCAGCTGGGCCACCGATGAACACGCCACGCTGAACACAATGAGGATCAGCAGGATCTTGTTGGAAATAGCCATCTTGTTAGTTCTCGATTGATCGGGCCGGACGCATTCTACGGATCGCGGTCAAGGGACTTGTCTATAGTCCGTCCGAACTGTTTTGTGTTTCTGCATGCTGGATTCCGTCAAGTACTTTGCAATTTGCCTCTTGCTGTGTGTAGCAGCTGCGTTCGTCACGGCGCCCGTTGCGAGCGGCGACTGGCCGGAGTACACGACGACGGCCTTCGCCATCGCCTCGCATGCGACACCGGACATCCGCTTGTCCGATGTGCGCGCCGCCGAGGCGGCGTTTCCGGATGGAAAGGTCTATTACGAGCAGATCGCGGCGAAGATCGATGCGCCGCAGGGCGTTCCTGAGCTTGGCTTCCACCGCGCGAGGAACGGGCAACTCTTCGCGTGGCACTTCTTTTCGTATCCCGCGCTCGTTGCGGCGCCGCTCGTCGCATTGGAAGTTTCGCGGGTGCCGCCAAGTAAAGCCTTCGTGCTGGCGAACTGGGCATTCGTGCTGGTGCTCGCACTTAGTTTGCGCCGCCTGTTCAAGTCCGCTTCGCAGGCCGGCTTGGGGACATTGCTCTTCGTGCTGACCGGCGGCATCGGCTATTGCGCGTGGACCAGTCCGGAATGGGCGTGCGCGGCCGCGTTGTTGTCGGCGCTGGCCTTGTATCTATCGGATGCGCCCATCCTCGCGGGACTGCTCACGGCATTCGCAGCGTCGCAGAACCCCTCGATGGCAGCCTTCATCGGGTTCGCTCCTTTGCTGCGATTCATCGTGCGTTGGCAACGTACCGTGCCCTTGTTCGAACAAGTGAAGCGCGACATCGACTGGCGTCATGCTGTGGGTCTTGCTGTTGCCGCCGGGGGAGCCGTTGCGCCGTATTTATTCAACTGGTGGGCCTGGGGTGTTCCCAGCCTGATCGCGAGTCGATCGACGAGCATGGAACTGATCGGAGCGGATCGCCTGCTGTCGTTTCTGTTCGATCCCAATCAGGGTTTGATCATCGGCTTTCCTGCAATCGTGATTGGCCTGCTCGCCATCGTTCGCGCGCGCCGCGATGTATTGCTTGCTGTGGCGGCATTTCTTTTCACTCTGGTGCTTGCGCTGCCGACGCTGACGACGCAGAACTGGAATTCCGCCGCTGCAGGTGTCATGCGATACGCGTTCTGGAGTGGCATGCCGCTCCTTTTCGTGTTGTTGTTCGTCCTGGTGCCCCGGTGGCGCGCGAGCTGGGCGCTCGCCGCGCTGGTGGTGATCGGCCAGGTGGTCGCGACATACACCGCAACGACGTACAACTATCTGCAGATGAGCCCGCTGGCGAAACTGGTGCTGGCCAAGGCGCCGCAGGCGTACAACCCGGACCCGGAGATCTTCGTGGAAAGGACACTTCATCGCGACCTGATGAAGCACATCGCCGCTGATGAAGTCGTCGTGTTCAGCACGGAAGATGGAATTTCCCGAAAGGCGCTCGTCCACGAGAAGCACGCCGCGTCAGATGCGCCCTTGTGCGGGCCCGGACAACACCTCAATGGGTACACCGTTTCGGACGCAGGCGGAGGCTGGCGCTATTTGAATGGGCCGTTCCAGTGCTCGCACTGACATCGGCGCTTTTGCAATCGCTTACCGGCCACGAGTCGTCGTATCCGCAAGGAACACGTTACAAAGGCTCATCCATATCTTCGTGAAGAGCTCAAAATGAAAATCCAGTTTGCCGTTGCGACCTTCGTCGCCGTCATTTCCATCAATGCCTTCGCACAAGGTTGCCACGACTGCGTCACCGTCAACGACGTCCATTCGGTCAAGCGCAAGGGCGAGGGAGGCGCAACGGGCGTGATCGGCGGTGCGGTCGTCGGCGGTCTGCTGGGCCACCAGATCGGCGGCGGCACAGGCAAGACGCTCGCCACCGTCGGCGGCGCAGCCGCAGGCGCCTATGCCGGCAACGAAGTTCAAAAGCGCGTCACCTCGAAGACCGTCTGGGTGACCAAGGTGAAGATGAAGGACGGCAGCTTCCGCGCGTTCGAGCAGGAGGCCAGGCCCGCGTGGAAGCCCGGCCAGCAGGTGCACCTGAAGGACGGCGTGCTCTCGCCGCTGTAAACAAAAAGCCCCGCATTGCGGGGCTTTCTCATGGAGCCGAAGCGATTTACTTCAGCTTGGTCTCTTTGTACTCGACGTGCTTGCGAGCCTTCGGGTCGAACTTCATGATCGACATCTTCTCGGGCATCGTCTTCTTGTTCTTGCTCGTCGTGTAGAAGTGGCCGGTGCCTGCAGTGGACTCCAGCTTGATCTTTTCGCGACCGCCTTTGCTTGCCATGGTCGTTTCTCCTTAAGCCTGGCCGCGGGCCTTGAGGTCCGCGTAAACGGCGTCGATGCCGAGTTTGTCGATCAGGCGCAGCGCGGCGTTCGTCACGCGCAGGCGCACCCAGCGGTTTTCGCTCTCCAGCCAGAAGCGGCGGCTTTGCAGGTTCGGAAGGAACCGGCGCTTGGTTTTGTTGTTGGCGTGGGAAACGTTGTTCCCGACCATCGGGCCCTTGCCCGTGACTTCACATACGCGTGCCATGAAGCACTCCGATTTCTTTTCAACGGCTGCCCGTGACCGCTGCTGCGCTTGCGCTGCAGCATGGAGGACCAGCCTCACCTCGCCAGTAGGGTGGCGGTAACCCATGATTTGCCGGGTGAGATCCGGCGAACCCAAGATTATAGCGAATGGCCGGTCAGCCTTGCTGATCGAGGAATCTTTGCGCGTCGAGCGCCGCCATGCAGCCCGTCCC
>DATJJL010000106.1:0-9762 GCA_035492155.1 Ramlibacter sp.
CTTCGGCAGCACCGCGCGCTTCGATTTCGTCGAATAGCCCACCGCACGCAAATAGCGATCATCGAGGTGTTCGAGCCCCGCGAGCAGCACGCCGCTGCGCTTTTGCTCGGCGAACATGAAATCCTTGATCTCGACGATCGAGGGCACGGCGTCCTTCGCGTTGCCGAAGAATTCGAGGCACACCGTGCGCGTATGCGCCGGCATGCGATGCACGACCCAGCGCGCCGAAGTGATCAGGCCGTCGCAGCCTTCCTTCTGGATGCCCGGCAGGCCCGAGAGGAACTTGTCGGTGACGTCCTTGCCCAGCCCTTCCTTGCGGAAAGTGCGGCCGGGAATTTCGAGCCTTTCGGTACGCACGGGCGTCTTGCCGTCCGCCTCGAAGTAGCGCAGCTCGAAGCTCGCGACTTGCGCGTCGTGGATCTTGCCGAGGTTGTGGTCCATGCGCGCGACTTCGAGCCACTGCGCATCGGGCGTGACCATGCGCCACGACACGAGGTTGTCCAGCGCCGTGCCCCACAGCACGGCCTTCTTGCCGCCCGCATTCATCGCGACGTTGCCGCCGATGCACGATGCTTCGGCAGATGTCGGGTCCACGGCGAACACGAAGCCTGCGCGTTCGGCGGCATCGGCCACGCGCTGTGTGACAACACCGGCTTCCGTCCAGATCGTGGGCACCGGTTTGTCGTGACCCGGGATCGGCGTCATCTCGACCTCGGTCATGGCCTCGAGCTTTTCGGTGTTGATCACCGCGCTCTTCCAGGTCAGCGGAACTGCACCGCCGGTGTAGCCCGTGCCGCCTCCGCGCGGGATGATGGTCAGGCCCAGCTCGATGCAGCCCTTCACGAGCCCCGCCATCTCGGCCTCGGTGTCGGGCGCAAGGACGACGAAGGGATACTCGACGCGCCAGTCCGTCGCGTCCGTCACGTGCGACACGCGCGACAGGCCGTCGAACTTGATGTTGTCCTTGGCGGTATAGCGGCGCAGTGCTCGCGTGGCCTGCTTGCGCAGGTCCGCCACTTCGCGAAAGCCCGAGTCGAAGTCGCTCACTGCGCGGCGGGCGTTCTTCATCAATTCGCCGACGAGCGAATCGCGCTCGGGATCGGTGTCCGGCGTGCGGCGCTTTTCGACCTCGTGCAGCCGATGATGCAGCGCGTCGACCAGCATCTTGCGCCGGCGCGGGTTGTCCAGCAGGTCGTCCTGCAGGTAGGGGTTGCGCTGCACGACCCAGATGTCGCCCAGCACTTCATAAAGCATGCGTGCCGAGCGGCCGGTGCGGCGCTCCTCGCGCAGACGATTGAGCACTCCCCATGCGCGCGACCCGAGCAGGCGGATAACGATTTCGCGATCGGAAAACGAGGTGTAGTTGTAGGGAATCTCGCGCAGGCGGGGTGCGTCGCCTTCGTGCGCGGCGATCAGTTCATTGAGCGTGTTGGGTGCGTTCATTGGGTGAACGAAGATGTTACCGCAGCGCAACATGGCCCCGGACCACCTATGGAAACCCCGCTTGCCGCCACGGTATGGCCCACTTCAAATGTCCGGTCACAAACGAGCCATAAGCTCGGGCGTTTTACCTCAGGAGAAGTCCAATGAAGAAGCAACTCATCGCCGCGATGCTCGCGGCAGCGTTCGTCCTGCCTGCGCAGGCCGTCACCGAAATCCAGTGGTGGCACTCGATGGCCGGCAAGCTCGGCGACAAGGTCGGCGAGATCGCCGACAAGTTCAACGCCAGCCAGAAGGACTACAAGGTCGTCCCCGTCTACAAGGGCCAGTACGACGAGTCGCTCACTGCCGCCATCGCCGCCTACCGCGCCGGCAAGCCGCCGCAGATCGTGCAGGTGTTCGAAGTCGGCACCGCCACCATGATGGCTGCACACGGCGCGGTCATGCCGGTGTACAAGATGATGTCCCAGGCGCATGAGCCGTTCGATCCGAAGGCATACCTGCCGGCCGTCACGTCGTATTACTCGGACACGCACGGCAACCTGCTGTCGATGCCTTTCAACAGCTCGACCCAGGTGCTCTACATCAACAAGGATGCGTTCAAGAAAGCCGGCCTCGATCCTGAGAAGGCGCCGCAGACGTGGCCCGAGCTGATGCAGGACGCGGACAAGCTCAAGGCAGCGGGTATCGCGTGCCCGTTCACCACGGGCTGGCAGTCGTGGGTGCAGCTGGAAAGCTTCAGCGCCTGGCACAACGTGCCGTTCTCGACCGAGCAGAACGGCTTCGGTGGCCTGGGAACCCGGCTCGAATTCAACGGCCCCGTGCAGGTGATGCACATCCAGAACCTGTCCGACATGGCCAAGAAGGGCACGTTCATCTACGCCGGGCGCAAGGACGAGCCCACCGGCAAGTTCCAGGCGGGCGAGTGCGGCATGGAGACGACCTCCAGCGGCTCCTACGCCAACATCAAGGCGAACGCGAAGTTCGAGTTCGGCGTCGCACCGCTGCCCTACTACCCGAGCGTCAAGGGCGCACCGCAGAACACGATCATCGGCGGCGCCACGCTCTGGGTGATGACCCAGAAGGATCCGGATGTCTACAAGGGCATCGCCAAGTTCTTTACCTTCCTGTCCACGCCCGCCGTCCAGCTCGACTGGCACAAGTCCACGGGTTATGTGCCGATCACGCTGGCGGCCTATGAAGAGGCGAAGAAGGAAGGCCTGTACAAGGAGCGCCCCGGTTTCGACACCGCGATCCTGGAGCTGACGAACAAGCCGCCGACGCCCAACTCCAAGGGCCTGCGCCTGGGCAACTTCGTGCAGATCCGCAACGTGATCGACGAAGAGCTCGAGTCCGTCTGGAGCGGCCAGAAGACAGCCAAGGCGGCGCTGGACGAAGCCGTCAAGCGCGGCAACGAACTGCTCGAGAAGTTCCAGAAGGCGAACAAGTAAGCCGCAGGGGCGCACCGCCGGCAAGCGGTGCGCCTTGCGCCCAACTCGCGTCCTGACGCATGGAAAAACGCGTTCGCTTTCGCTCGCGCTGGCTCCCGTACCTGCTGGTGTTCCCGCAGATCGCGGTGACGCTGGTTTTCTTTTTCTGGCCGGCAGCCGAGACGGTTCGGTATTCGATGCTGCTGCAGGACGCCTTCGCGTCCAAGATCCAGTTCGTCTGGTTCGACAACTTCACAACGCTGTTCCAGGACCCGAACTACCTCGCATCGTTCAAGTTGACGGCCTTCTTCTCGGCCGTCGTCGCCATCTCGGGGCTGTCGATTTCGCTGCTGTTCGCCGTGTTCGCCGACCGTGTGCTGCGCGGCGCGAACGTCTACAAGACGCTGCTGATCTGGCCTTATGCAGTCGCACCCGCCGTCGCCGGCATCCTGTGGCTTTTCATGCTGTCGCCCTCGATCGGCATCCTCACGTATGTGCTGCGCAGCTACGGCGTGCAGTGGAACTACTACGTGAACGGCAACCAGGCCTTGCTGCTCATTTGCGTCGCCGCGGTGTGGAAGCAGATCAGCTACAACTTCCTTTTCTTCCTGGCCGGGCTGCAGTCGATTCCCGGCTCGCTCGTCGAAGCGGCAGCCATCGACGGTGCCGGACCGGTGCGCCGCTTCTGGACCATCGTGTTCCCGCTGCTGTCGCCCACGGCCTTCTTCCTTCTTGTCGTGAACATCGTCTACGCGTTCTTCGACACCTTCGCGATCGTCGACGCGACAACGCAGGGCGGCCCCGCGCAGGCGACGCAGATCCTCGTCTTCAAGATCTACCAGGACGGCGTGCAGGCGCTGGACCTGGGCGGCTCCGCCGCGCAGTCGGTGGTGCTGATGGTGATCGTCATTGCGCTCACCGTCGTGCAGTTCCGCTGGGTCGAGCGCAAGGTGCAGTACTGAAATGATGATCGAGCGCCGCCCGTTTCTCACTTTCGTGCGCCATACGGTGCTGATCGCCGGCATCGCCGTGGTGATGTTCCCCGTCTATATCGCCTTCGTCGCATCGACGCTTTCCTTCGACGAAGTGCTCCATGTTCCCATGCAGCTGTGGCCGGGAACCCACCTGCTGGAGAACTACGCGGCGGTCATGGCGCACGGCAGCGCGAAGGGATCGAGCGCGCCTGTCGGGCAGATGATGATCAACAGCTTGATCATGGCGCTCGTCATCGCCATCGGCAAGATCGCGATCTCGATCATCTCGGCCTTCGCCATCGTGTACTTCCGCTTTCCGCTGCGGCAGACATTCTTCTGGATGATCTTCGTCACGCTGATGCTGCCGGTCGAGGTGCGCATCCTGCCGACATACCAGGTCGCGGCCGACCTGCACCTGATCGACACCTATGCAGGGCTCACGCTGCCGCTCATCGCGTCCGCGACGGCGACGTTCCTCTTCCGGCAGTTCTTCCTCACGATCCCCGACGAATACGCGGAGGCTGCGCGCATCGACGGCGCCGGGCCGCTGCGATTTTTCTGGGACGTGGTGCTGCCGCTATCGCGCACCAACATGGCGGCGCTGTTCGTGATCATGTTCATCTACGGCTGGAACCAGTACCTCTGGCCGCTGCTCGTGACGACGCAGGAGAGCATGTACGTCACGGTCATCGGCATCAAGCGCATGATCCCGGGCGGCGACGCGGCGGCCGAATGGCACCTGATCATGGCGACGGCGATGCTCGCGATGCTGCCGCCGGTGCTCGTGGTGCTGCTGATGCAGAAGTGGTTCGTCAAGGGTCTGGTCGATGCGGAAAAATAGATAACTGACTATGGCTGGAATTCAACTTCGGAACATCGTCAAGCGCTACGGCAGCGGCAAACACGAGTTGCAGGTAATCCACGGCGTCAATGCCGAAGTCGGCGACGGCGAGTTCGTCGTCATCGTGGGCCCTTCGGGCTGCGGCAAGTCCACGCTGCTGCGCATGGTCGCGGGCCTGGAGGAGATCACGCAAGGCGAAATCCAGATCGGCGATCGGGTCGTGAACCAGCTCGAGCCTGCCGATCGCGACATCGCGATGGTCTTCCAGAACTACGCGCTTTATCCGCACATGAGCGTGTACGACAACATGGCCTACGGCCTGAAGATCCGCAAGATGCCGGTGGCGGAGATTCGCGAGCGCGTGAACAAGGCCGCAGGCATCCTCGAGCTGTCGCACCTGCTCGAGCGCAAGCCGCGGCAGCTCTCGGGCGGTCAGCGCCAGCGCGTGGCGATGGGCCGCGCGATCGTGCGTGCGCCGCAGGTGTTCCTCTTCGACGAGCCTTTGTCCAACCTCGATGCCAAGCTGCGGGCGCAAACCCGCATCGAGATCCAGAAGCTGCATCGCGAGCTCGGCATCACGTCGCTTTTCGTCACGCACGACCAGGTCGAGGCGATGACGCTCGCGCAGCGCATGATCGTGATGAACGCGGGCAACATGGAACAGTTCGGCACGCCCGAAGAGGTGTACCACCGGCCCGCATCGACCTTCGTCGCGAGCTTCATCGGTTCGCCGCCCATGAACCTTCTCAAGAACGCGCCCTCGGGCCGCCGCGACGGTGCGATCCTCGGCATCCGGCCCGAGCACATCGACGTTGCCGACACAGGCTGGGAACTGCAGGTGGAAACATGCGAGCTGCTCGGCGCCGAAAGGCTGATCTACGGCAGGCTCGGCGGTGATCAGATCATCGTGCGCGTCGAGGAATCCGGCCCCGCGCCCAAGCCCGACAGCATGATCCACATTCGTCCGCGCGAAGATCGCATCCACTGGTTCGACGCCGCAAGCGGCAAACGCATCTGAATCGCTCTTGATGGAACACTGGCCTTACCCACGCTGGATCGCGCACCGCGGCGCAGGCAAGCTCGCGCCGGAAAACACGCTGGCCGCGTTTCGGCTCGGCGCACAGTCCGGCTATCGCATGTTCGAGTGCGACGCGAAACTCGCGTCGGACGGCACGCCCTTCCTGATGCACGACTCCACGCTGGACCGCACGACGAACGCCAGGCAGGTGTTCGGTCCCGCGCCGAGCAACATCGGCGGCGATCATCCATGGGGCGAACTCGCCAAGCTCGATGCGGGGGGCTGGCATTCGCGCGCCTACGCGGGCGAGCCGCTGCCCACACTGGAAAACGCCTCGCGCTTTTGCATAGTGAACGGCCACATGCTCAACATCGAGATCAAGCCGACGCCGGGCAAAGAGCGCGCAACGGGCCAGGTGGTCGCGCGTCACGCAGCGCGTTTGTGGAACGATGCGCCGGTGCCCCCGCTACTCACGTCATTCAAGCCCGACGCGCTTGAAGGCGCGCTGGAAACCGAGCCCGGCCTGCCGCGCGGCCTGCTCGTCGACACGCTGTGGCCCGGCTGGTTCGAAAAGGCGATGGCGCTCGAATGCGTGGCCATCGTCTGCAACTACGCGCTGTGGGAAGCCACTACGGTGGCGCGCGTACACGGCGCAGGGATGAAGTGCCTCAGCTACACCGTGAACGACGAATGGGCTGCGCAGCGCATGATCGCGCTGGGCACCGACGGAATCATCACGGACCGGGTGGACCTTTTCGCGCCGGATTAGCACCGTCATCCCGGCGAAGGCCGGGATCGTTGGCCGATGCCATCGACCCCGGCCTGCGCCGGGGCGACATTCAACTCAGGTCGCCGGCGAGCGAAGCGAGCGTCTCCGGCGCAATCTGCACGTGCGCGGGGTAGTGGGTGTGGTCGCAACCCAGCTTCACGCCTGCGCCGGCCTTGATCGCGTCGATCACCGGCCGCGTGAATTCGAAGCGCAGGAAGTGCACCGCCGACGTCTTGTCTTCCGTCTCGCGGTCCAGGTCTTCGTCGGCGATGGCGTAAACGCGTTGATGGCCTTCCACCTCGACGAACATCTTGTCCTCGATACCGATGAGGCGCGCGAGTTCGCGCTTGCGCTCGTTCACGTCGGGGTATTCGATCAGCATCGTCGCCTTCCAGTTCGTGCCCTGAGGCACGAGCGGCGCATACGTCGCCACCTCGTCCTCGATGGCCTCTTCCTCGAAGATCTTCTCGAGGCGCAGCATCTCCTGGATCTGGTAGCGGATCGACAGCTCGCTTTCGAACTGCACCGTGACGTGTTCGCCGAGAGCGACGCTGCGCAGCCGGCGATGTTCGATGACTTCGCCCTTGTGCGCCTTGCGCCACCTGGCGTAGGCCTCCAGCGTCATCAGGTTATCGGGCGCGATATTGCCGGTCAATTGCATCGTCGTCACTCCAGGCCGTATGCAATGCGAAGCAACGTGATCGGGTGCCGCAGTTTCGGATCGCCCAGGTGGTTCACGTCGAAGCCCTGGCCGATGTGGTGGCCGGCCAATGCGCAATCGGAGCTGATGTAATCCGGCGCGCCACCGGCCGGATGCTCGGCCATGCGCTTGAAAAGGGGCTTGCCGATCTTCATCGCGACCTCGTGCGTGCCCTTCTTGACGCCATACGTTCCTGCATGACCCGAGCAGCGTTCATTGGTGTGCACCTGCGTGCCGGGGATCATCTTGAGCATCTCTTCGGTTTTCTTGCCGATGTTCTGAACGCGCTGGTGGCAGGGCACGTGATAGCTGACCTTGCCCAGCGGCTTGGGAAACTCCGTCTTGAGCAGGCCGTCGCGACGCCGCGATGTGAGGTATTCGAAGGGATCCCACATCGCTTCCTTGACGGCCTGCACGTCGGCGTCCTGCGGGTACATGAGCGGGATTTCCTGCTTGAACATGAGTGTGCAGCTTGGCACCGGCGTGACGATGGCCCAGCCGTCGTGTGCGTACTTCGCGAGCACCGGGATGTTCGCGCGCTTGCTCTCATCGACCGATTCCAGATCGCCAAGTTCCAGCTTGGGCATGCCGCAGCACTTTTCCTTGTGGACGACCTCGTACGGAATCTCGTTGTGCTCGAGGATCTTGATGAGGTCCAGCCCGATGCCCGGCTCGTTGTAGTTGACGTAGCACGTCGAGAAGATCGCGACCTTGCCCGGCGTGCGCTCGCCGTCCTTGACGGGATGCTGCTTCGGCTTCGGGGCCGCGCTGCGGAAACGCCGCGTGGCCAGAGAAGGCAACCACGCGTTGCGGTCGACTTCGAGCGTTTTTTCCATCACCGCACGCGCGGGCTTCGTGGAGTTCACCGCGTTCACGAACTGCGTGACGACCGGAATGCCCGCGAGCTGGCCGTGCACGTCGGTGGACGAGAGCAGCTTCGGGCCGAAATCGATCTCGCCCTTGCGAAACTTGATCGCCTTCGCGCGCAACATGGTGTGAGGGAAGTCGACGTTCCATTCGTGCGGCGGCACGTAAGGGCACTTGGTCATGTAGCAGAGGTCGCACAGGTAGCACTGGTCGACGACCTTCCAGTAATCGCGCTTGTCGACCCCGTCCACCTCGCCCGTCTTGCCTTCGTCCACCAGGTCGAACAGCGTGGGAAACGAGTTGCACAGGCTCACGCAGCGGCGGCAGCCGTGGCAGATGTCGAAGATCCGCTCGAGCTCCTTGAGCGCCGCCGGCTCGTCGTAGAACTCGGGGCTTTTCCAGTCGACGGGATGGCGCGTCGGCGCCTCTAAATTGCCCTCGCGCGCCATCTTTTTTACGACTTCAGTCAGCCAGTTCGTTCAACGCCCTGGTGTAGCGGTTCGCGTGCGAGCGCTCGGCCTTGGCGAGCGTCTCGAACCAGTCGGCGATTTCGTCGAAGCCTTCGGTGCGCGCCGTCTTGGCCATGCCAGGGTACATGTCGGTGTACTCGTGCGTCTCGCCGGCGACGGCAGCCTTCAGGTTGTCGCGCGTGCCGCCGATCGGCAGGCCGGTGGCCGGATCGCCGCACTGCTCGAGCCATTCGAGGTGGCCGTGGGCGTGGCCGGTTTCGCCTTCGGCCGTGGAGCGGAACAGCGCAGCGACATCGTTCTGGCCTTCCACGTCCGCCTTGTTTGCGAAGTACAGGTAACGGCGGTTTGCCTGCGATTCGCCTGAGAATGCGGCCTTGAGGTTTTCCTCGGTCTTCGAGCCTTTGAGTTGCGCCATGGTGTTCTCCTGTGGTTGAAACGTGACACGCGCGCCGAGCGTAGCGCGCTGCGATGACGAGCGTCCAATTGGCGCCGCCTATTCATTCAATTGCCATTATCAATCCAGATTTCCGGCCGATAGCATTGATCAGCTGAATGCCTGCGCGACAGGCGCGGATCGCTTGGCGATTACGGTATAGTAAATTCATTACGCATTAGTAAATCGAGGAGCCATCGATGGCCGTGCAGTTGCCTCCCCCGCCGCCTATCCACCAGCTGCATCACTACGCGTACCGCGCGAAGGACGCCGAGGAAACGCGGCACTTCTACGAAGACATCCTCGGCCTGCCGCTCTACCACATCATCCAGAGCGACTACGTGCCGAGCACGGGCGAATACTGTCCCTACACGCACTTTTTTTTCCGCCTGCAGGACGGCTCCTTCATCGCCTTTTTCGACCTGGGCGACGACCAGGCCTGCGAGCCCTCGCCCAACACGCCGAAGTGGGTCAACCACATCTCGTTTCGCGTCGACTCCATCGACGACCTGAACAAGATGAAAGCGCGACTCGAAGCGAATGGCGTCGAGGTGCTGGGCGTCACCGACCACCACATCTTCCACAGCATCTATTTCTTCGACCCGAACGGCGTGCGCATGGAGCTGACCGCGCAGCTCGCCGATGAATTCCAGATGCTGCAGGAAAGCAAGACAGCGCACTCGCGCCTCGATGAGTGGACTGCTCGCAAGGCGCAGTGGCGACTCGACCGTGCCAGTGGCAAGGCCGCCGAGCCGCTCAAGCCGCAGCGCAACGACCGCCCCGAGTTCGCGAGGAAATAGATGGGGACGGCTGCCTACGA
>DATJJL010000107.1:0-8464 GCA_035492155.1 Ramlibacter sp.
AACACCTGCCAGGCGCTCGCCAACGCGATCGTGCGCGGCCTCAAGTGGCTGCAGACCGCCGGCCCGAGCGACATCATCAAGACGGTGCCCGAGAGCTACCTGCTCGGCGACCGCGCGCTTTATCTCGCGTCGTTCAACAAGATCCGCGAAGCCATCGCGCTGGACGGCATCATTCCCGAGGACGGTCCGCGCACGGCGCTGCGCGCTCTCTCGAGCTTCGAGGCCGACGTGCATCTGAACAAGATCGATCTCTCGAAGACGTACACGAACGAATTCGCGCGCCGCTCGAAGGACAAATACAAAGCGTGAGAGGGTAAGCTACGGCCCCATGCCGTACGCCCTCGAGTTTCGCGACATCTCCGTCACCTTCCGCTCGCAAGAGAACGGAGGTGAGAGATACACCGCCGTCGCGAACACCACCTTGCAGATCGGAGCGGGCGAGTTTGTCTCCGTCGTCGGGCCCACGGGCTGCGGCAAATCCACGCTGCTGAACATCGCCGCCGGGCTGCTCATTCCGTCGGGCGGCGAGGTTCGTGTGTTCGGCGAGGCGCTGTCGGGCATCAACGCGAAGGCGGGCTACATGTTCCAGTCCGAAGCGCTGATGCCGTGGCGCAGCGCGATCGACAACGTCATGGTCGGCCTGCAATACCACGGCGTGCCCGATGCGGATGCGCGGTCACAGGCACTTGCCTGGCTCGAGCGAGTGGGCCTGCGCGAATTCGCGGATCGCTATCCGCACCAGCTCTCGGGCGGCATGCGCAAGCGCACGTCGCTCGCGCAGACGCTGGCGCTCGACCCGGACATCATCTTGATGGACGAGCCTTTCTCCGCGCTGGACATCCAGACGCGCCAGCTGATGGAAAACGAAGTGCTCGATCTGTGGGCGGCAAAGAAAAAAGCGGTGCTGTTCATCACGCACGATCTCGATGAAGCGATTGCGATGAGCGACCGCGTTGTCGTGCTTTCCGCGGGGCCGGCCACGCATCCGATCGGCGAATTCTCGATTGACCTGCCGCGTCCACGCGACGTCGCCGAAGTGCGCACGCATCCGCGCTTCGTCGAGCTGCATTCGCAGATCTGGGCCGTGCTGCGCGAGGAAGTCCTCAAGGGCTACGCGCAGCAACTGAAGAAAGCCGCATGATGGCCAACGGCAAGAAGCTGCGCGTCTGGCAGGTGCTCCTCTTCATTGCGCTGCTCATCGCGTGGCACCTTTTGTCGCGCAACGACCAGACGGCTTTTTTTCTCGGCGAACCGATCAAGGTCGCAGGGCGCATCTGGTCGTGGTTCATGCCGGTGGACATTGCGCCGAACTCGATCTTCCCCGACGGCTTGCCGGGCCACGCCGACATCTATTCGCATCTCGGCGTGACGCTGCTGGAGACGGTGCTCGCATTCGCGATAGGCACGGTGCTCGGCCTCGCATTCGGGCTTTGGCTGGCACTTTCGCCGGTGGCGGGCGCGATCCTCGAGCCCTACATCAAGGCGCTGAACTCGATGCCGCGCGTGATCCTTGCGCCCATCTTCGCGCTGTGGTTCGGCCTGGGCATCTGGAGCAAGGTGGCGCTCGCGGTCACGCTGGTGTTCTTCATCGTGTTCTTCAACGTGTACCAGGGCGTGCGCGAGGTGAGCCCGGTCGTGCTCGCCAATGCGCGCATGCTCGGCGCGAATCATCGGCAGTTGCTGCGCACGGTGTATCTGCCCAGCGCGACGAGCTGGGTCTTCGCGAGCCTGCACAACTCCGTGGGCCTCGCATTCGTCGGCGCCGTGGTGGGCGAGTACCTCGGTTCGGCGCGAGGCGTCGGCTATCTCATCTTGCAGGCCGAAGGCACGTTCGACGTGAACACGGTGTTCGCGGGAATCGTGGTGCTCACTGCTTTTGCGCTCGTGCTCGACGCGATCGTCGGCGTCGCCGAACAGCGGCTCATGAAGTGGCAGCCCAAACAGGGCGAGACCGAAAAGATCTGATCAGTTCTTCGCGGTCCTGGCAGTCTTCGCCGATTTCTTCGACGACACCTGCTTGACCACCGAGCTCCTGCTGCGCGCGATGGCCTTGCTGTTCCTGCGGCGGGAGGCGTGGTGCACAGTGGTCCTCACCGGCACATACAGCACCACCTGTTGCCCGCGCGCGAACGTGGCGGTTGCATGCGTGCCGTTCCATTCGGCGACTTCCTTCGCGCTCACCTTGTAGCGGCGCGCGATGCCGGCCACCGTGTCCTTCCTGCCGGCCTTGATCGTCATGCGGCGCGTGATGCGCTCGGGCTGCAGGTTGAGCTGGCCGTTGTCGGCGATCTCGTCGGCGACGTCCTCGTCCTCTTTCGACGAACGCGGAACGATCAGTATCGATCCGGCCTTGATGAGCATGCGCGGCGGAATGGTGTTGACCGCTCGCAGGTCCGCTTCCTTCATGCCCGTGCGCTTCGCGGCTTCGGTGGCGCTCATGTTCACGGGCACCTTCCAGGCCGTCCAGCTTGCGTACTGGCCTTCGGTGTAGGCCTCGAAGTTGCGCTTGAAGATGTTGGCGTTGTCCCAGGGCAGCAGGATCTGCGGCGTGCCGTTGGCCAGGATCACCGGGCGGTTGAGCGACGGATTGAGTTCCTTGAAATCGGCGACCGACACGTCGGCCAGGCGCGCGGCGAGGGCGACGTCGATGTCGCGCGTGACCTCGACGCTCTGGAAGTACGGGTGGTTGCCGATTTCCGGCAAGTCCATCTTGTACGCGTCGGGGTTGCCGATGATGTTCTTGATCGCCTGCAGTTTCGGGACGTAGTAGCGCGTCTCGTTGGGCATGCTCAGGTCCGCGTACTTCGTGGGCAGGCCCATCTTCTGGTTGCGCGCGATGGCTCGCTGCACGCTTCCTTCGCCCCAGTTGTAGGCGGCGAGGGCCAGCTGCCAATCACCGAACATGCCGTAGAGCTTTTGCAGGTAGTCGAGTGCGGCGCGGGTGGACGCGAGCACGTCGCGGCGGTCGTCGCGAAAGACGTTCTGCTTCAGGTCGAAGGTCTGGCCCGTGGCCGGCATGAACTGCCACATGCCTGCCGCGCGTGCGCTGGAGACGGCCTGCGGATTGAATGCGCTCTCGATGAAGGGCAGCAGCGCGAGCTCGGTCGGCATGTCGCGGCGCTCGAGCTCCTCGACGATGTGGAACAGGTACTTGCGCGAGCGCTCCGTCATGCGCTGGATGTAGTCGGGCCGCCCGAGGTACCACTGCTCCTGCTGGCGCACGAGATCCGATTGCAGGTCGGGCATGCGATAGCCGCGGCGGATGCGCTCCCACAAATCCGCCGGGGGCAGCAGCATCGTGACGTTGTGCGGCTGCGTCTCCACCGCAATGATGGGCTTGAGGTCGCCGCTGGGGATGACTGCAGGAGCAGGCGGCAATGGCGCAGCGGCGGTGGTGGTGCTGGCGGGCTCGATTTTGGAGACCGGCGCTGCGTCTTTTTGCGCGCCGTCTTGCGAACCGGTGGTGGCGCAGCCCGCGATGGACAACGCAAGGATGGAGGCAACCAGCGGCGTGAACTTCATTTGAATTCGTTTTTCCATTGCCGAAGGGTGGCGAAGACGCTCACTGCATCCGGCGGTGTGGAGGCGTCGTGCCCCCGGGCTGCCTGCGCTACGGCGGGAACGCTGGTACGCAGGAACGGGTTGACCTGTTTTTCCAGCCCGATCGTCGACGGAAGCGTGGGCTGGCCCTGTGAGCGCATGTCCTGGCAGCGCTTCACGTAATGGATCAGGTCGAGGTTACCCGGTTCCACAGCCAAAGCGAATTTCAGATTGCTCAATGTGTATTCATGTGTGCAGCAGACCCGGGTTTCCCCGGGGAGGGATGCCAACTTTTCCAGCGACTGGGCCATCTGCTGCGGCGTGCCTTCGAAAAGGCGCCCGCAGCCGGCCGAGAAAAGCGTGTCGCCGCAGAAGACGAGCGGGCGCCCCTCGAAGTTCTCGCAGTAGTAGGCGATGTGGCCCGCCGTGTGGCCGGGCACATCGAGCACGCGGAAGTCGAGCCCGAGGACTGTGATGCGATCGCCTTCGACAAGGCGCTCGAGCGGCTCGGGGATTTTTTCCCTCGCGGGCCCGAAGACGCGCGCGCCGGTGGCGTCGCGCAGCTGGTCGACGCCGCCGATGTGATCTTGATGGTGATGGGTGACTAGAATCGCTTCCAGCTTGAGGCGCTCGCGCTGCAGTGCCTCGATGACGGGCTGCGCGTCGCCCGGGTCGACGACGAGCGCCTTGTGCCCGTCGTGCACGAACCACAGGTAATTGTCCTGGAACGCGGGCAGCGGAATCAACTTCATGAGTGACGCGATTATAGGAATGCACGAGTGGTTCGAGACCCCGCCCGGGCGCTACCTTGTCGCCTGGGAAAGGGCCGAATTCGACCGTGCCGTCGCGGACATTTTCGGCTTTCATGCTCTTCAGTTGGGGCTTCCCGAGATCGATACGCTGGCCGCCAACCGGATGCCGCATCGCTGGCTCGCCCTGCAGGAGCCGCCGCAAAAGCCGTCCCCAAAAGGCTCGGCCGGCAAGCCGTCGCTCGTCACCGATTTCGCTGCGCTGCCTTTCGAGGAGAACAGCCTCGATCTGGTGGTGCTGCCGCATTCGCTCGAGCTCAATATCGATCCGCACGCAACGCTGCGCGAAGTCGAGCGCGTGCTGATGCCCGAGGGCAAGGTGGTGATCAGTTGCATGAACCCCGCAAGCCTGTGGGGCCTGCGCCAGCGACGCGCGCATGTGTATCGCAAGCTCGGGTTCGGCGACCTGTACCTGCCGGCCGAGGGCGAATTCATCGGCTACTGGCGTTTGCGCGACTGGCTGCGGCTGCTGAGTTTCGAGGTGGAGGCAAGCCATTTCGGCTGCTGGCGCCCGTCGTTCAAGACCGAGCGCTGGCTCGAACGTTTCGACTGGATGGACCACGCGGGCGAGCGCTGGTGGCCGATCTTCGGCGCCGTTTATTTCATCGTGGCCGTCAAGCGCGTACGCGGCATCAAGTTGATCGGGCCTGCGTGGCGGGGAAAGCCCGCGATCGCGACCGCGCCGGTGCCGCTGGCCAACCGCAGGCGCCCGAACGTCACCTACCTGGAAGCGGAAGAAGAGGTGTTGTGAATCAAGTCGAGATCTACACCGACGGGGCCTGCAAGGGCAACCCCGGCCCCGGAGGCTGGGGCGCGCTGCTGCAGTCCGGATCGACCCGGAAGGAGCTTTACGGCGGCGAACGGGAGACCACGAACAACCGCATGGAGCTGATGGCGGTGATCCAGGCACTGGGTGCGCTCAAGCGCCCCTGCGCCGTCGTGCTGCACGTCGACAGCCTGTACGTGCTCAAGGGCATGACCGAATGGATGCGCGGCTGGAAGGCCAAGGGCTGGCGCACCGCCGACAAGAAACCCGTGAAGAACGTGGAGCTGTGGCAGCAGCTCGATGAACTGGTCACGCAATCGGGCCACGTGATCGACTGGAAATGGGTGCGTGGGCACAACGGCGATCCGGGCAACGAACGCGCCGACGAGCTTGCCAACATGGGCGTCGAAGTCGCGATGGGACGCAGGCCCGCGCCCGCTGTGTAAAGCACGGGTAAAACAGCCGCGTCTCCACCGAGCGGCACGCTGCGGCAGTGTCTCCCTGGCATGCCGGCTGCTACATTGCCGGGTGGCTTCAGGCATTTCCATGGCATCGAAAAAGAGCTTGCTCGCGGCCGCCGCTTGCGCGGTCGTTCTCATCGCCGGCGCCGTCTGGTGGCTCCGCGCCCCGGCACCGAAACCTTCGGACTCCGCGGCCAAATCGGCGGGCGTCCTTGTCACCGTCACCGTCGCGGGCAAGGAGGACATCCCGGTCAACGTCGTCGTTAACGGCAACGTCGTTTCGCTGAACAGCGTGGACGTGAAGCCGCAGGTGAGCAACGTGGTCGAGAAGGTCCACGTCAGGGAAGGCGATGTGGTGCACGCCGGCCAGCCGCTTTTCACGCTCGATGCGCGCGGCGATGTGGCGAACCTGCAGAAGGCGAAGGCGCAGCAGCTGAAGGATCAGGCGCAGCTTTCGGACCTGGAGCGGCAATACAAGCGCAGCCAGGAGTTGCTCGCGCAGAACTTCATCGCGAAGAGCGCGACCGAAACCGTGCTGTCGCAACTGGACGCGCAGCGCGCCGCCGTCGCGGCCGATCGCGCGGCCGTGCAGTCAGCGCAGGTGCAACTGGGCTACGACGACATTCGCGCGCCGATTTCCGGCCGCACAGGCGCCATCCCCATCTTCGCGGGCACGCTGGTGCAGCCTGCGGCAACGCTGGTGACGATCACGCAGATGGACCCGATCGCGGTGACCTTCCCGGTGCCCGAAGGCAGTCTGCAAGACCTGCTCGATGCCGCGAAGCAGAAGTCGCCCGTGCTCGCGACGATTCCCGGCCGCACGCAGCCGGTGAAGGGCTATCTCAGCTTCGTCGACAACACGGTGGACCCGAGCGTCGGCACCGTGCGCGCCAAGGCGCAGTTCGACAACAAGGACAGCGTGCTTTGGCCCGGGCAGTACGTCAACACGAGCATCACCGTACGCACGCTGAAGAACGCGACGGTGATTCCCGTCGCCGCCATCATCACGAGCCCGACCGGGCGCATCGTGTACGTGGTGAAGGACGATGTCGCGCAGCCGCGCAAGGTCGACTTGCAATACACCACGGGCGAGCGCGCAGTGGTGCAGGGCCTGCAGCCCGGTGAACGCATCGTGGTCGAAGGCAAGCAGAACCTGCGGCCGGGCTCGCGCGTGCGGGTCGAGCGCGCAGTGGGGCAGGGCAACGCGCCGGGTGCGCCGACATGAATATCTCGGAGCTGTGCATCCGCAGGCCCGTGATGACGGTGCTGCTGAGCGCGGCGCTCGTCGTCGCAGGTGTGCTCGCGTACCTGCGCATCCCGATTGCTGCACTGCCCAGCTACAACACGCCCGTCATCGCGGTGACGGCGCAGTTGCCCGGCGCGTCGCCGGACACGATGGCGAGCTCGGTGGCGCTGCCGCTGGAAAAGCAGTTCTCCACGATTGCCGGCATCAAGCTGATCAGCTCGGTCAATACGCTGGGCAACACGCAGATCACCGTCGAATTCGACAACGACCGCGACATCGATGCCGCCGCTGTGGACGTGCAGGCGGCGCTGCTGCGGGCGCAACGCGCACTGCCGGTCGAGATGCAGCAGCTTCCGTCGTATCGCAAGGTGAACCCGGCCGACGCGCCTGTGCTTTTCATCGCGCTCGATTCGCCCTCGATGGGTCTCGCGGACCTGAACGACTATGCGGAAAACCTGATCGCGCCGACGCTGTCCACCGTCGACGGCGTCGCGCAGGTGAACGTGTACGGGCAAAAGCGCTTCGCCGTGCGCGTCCGCGCGAACACGGACATGCTCACCGCGCGCGGGATCACGCTGGACGATCTTGCGAAGGCGATCAACGCCGCCAATTCGAACACGCCCGTGGGCGTGCTCGACGGCCCGCGCCAGACGCTGACCATCCAGGCGAACCAGCAGCTTCGCAACGCGAAGGAGTTCGCGAACATCATCGTCGCGCAGCGCAACGGCGCGCCGGTTCGGCTGTCGGAAGTCGCGACGGTGGAGGACAGCTACGAGTCGGTCAAGACATCGGCCAGCTACAACGGTCAGCGGGCGATCATGCTTTCCGTCCAGCGCCAGCCGAATGCGAACACCGTGCAGGTGGTCGATTCGGTGAAGAAGCTGCTGCCGCTGTTCCGCGCGCAGCTTCCGGAATCGATTCACCTCACCGTGCTGAACGACCGCTCGGTATCCGTGCGAGCCGCCGTGCACGACGTGAACCTCACGCTGGGCCTCACGGTGCTGCTTGTGGTGCTGGTGATTTATCTTTTCCTGCATCGCGTGATGGCCACGCTGATCCCGGCCGTCACGATGCCCATCTCGCTGATCGGGGCGATCTCGCTTCTGTATTGGCTCGGCTACAGCATCGACAACGTGTCGCTGCTCGGCATCACGCTCGCAGTGGGCCTCGTGGTCGACGACGCAATCGTCGTGCTGGAAAACATCGTGCGCCACATGGAAGAAGGCATGGTGCCCATGCAGGCCGCACTCAAGGGCGCGAAGGAGGTCGGCTTCACGATCGTGTCGATCTCGATGTCGCTCGTTGCGGTGTTCATCCCGATCTTTTTCATGCCCGGCGTGATCGGCCTTCTGTTCCATGAATTCGCGGTGGTCGTCGCGCTCGCGGTGATCGTGTCGGCCGTCGTGTCGCTGACGCTGGTGCCCATGTTGGCCAGCCGCCTGCTGCATCACGAGGACGGCGACGGCGCGGAGCATGGGCAGGTCGCATCCGACGGCGTGATCCACGTTGCCGGCGGGCGATTGGCTCGCGCATTCGAGTCGCTGTTCCGCGCGGTGCACGGCCTTTACATGCGCACGCTCGACTGGACGCTCGAGCGCCGCGGCCTGATGCTGGTCATCGCACTGGCGACTTTCGCAGTCAC
>DATJJL010000108.1:0-5512 GCA_035492155.1 Ramlibacter sp.
GATGACGCTCGACATCGCCGCAGGCGAGTTCGCGATCAACGACCCGAAGAGCCTGTGGAACGGCCGCACGCTCTACGACCTCTACAAGGAAGCCGCGACGCCCTACGATTGGCACAAGCCGATCTTCGATCGCTGCCGCGACAAGGGCGTGATCTGCTTTTCGACGCCTTTCGATGCGAATGCGGTGGATTTCCTCGAATCGCTGGGCGCGCCCGCCTACAAGATCGCGTCGTTCGAGAACATCGACCTGCCGCTGATCGCGAAGGCTGCGTCCACGGGCAAGCCGCTCATCATCTCGACCGGTATGGCGACAGCCGCTGAGATCGACGAGGCCGTTCGCGCCGCGCGTGATGCAGGCGGCCGCGACATCGTGCTGCTCAAGTGCACGAGCACCTACCCCGCGACGCCTGCCAACACCAACATCTCGACGATCCCGAACATGCGCGAAGCTTTCGGCACCGAGGTGGGCTTGTCGGACCACACGATGGGTGTGGGCGTGGCGGTGGCTTCGGTGGCGCTCGGCGCTGTTGTCATCGAAAAGCACTTCACGCTCTCGCGCGCCGACGGCGGCGTGGACAGCACGTTCTCGCTCGAGCCTGCGGAGATGGCCTCGCTCGTCGTCGAGACGAAGCGCGCATGGGAAGCACTCGGTCACGTCAGCTACGGGCCGACGGCGGCCGAAAAGAATTCGCTGCAGTTCCGCCGCTCGCTGTATGTCGTCGAGGACATCAAGGCGGGCACGAAGCTCACCGACAAGAATGTTCGCGCCATTCGACCGGGCTCGGGCCTGCCACCGAAATTCATCGGCCAGATCATCGGCCGCGCCGTTGCGCGCGACGTGAAGCGCGGCACGCCCGTCAGCTGGGACCTGTTCGCGTGAAGCCCATGCGGATCGGTTTCGCATCCATCTACGCCTGGCGCCCGCATGTCGAACACCTGATGTTCCTCGCGGGGCTCGCGAAGCAGGCCGGCCACGAAACTCTTTTCCTCACCTGCGACGCCGACCTTCCCGCCTGCTACACGCGCGAGCTGCGCGACGTGCGGCCGGACTGGATGGAGTGCCTCTTTTGCAGAGTGGGCGGCGTTCGCTCTTTCACGGGCAATGACGTGAGTTCCATCGGGTCGCTGGCGTCCGGTGCGGCTATGCCCAGCGACGAACAAGCACGCGACTGGGCGAAATCCAGCGCAAGCACGCTGGGCCGCTTCGAGTCCGCGCAGGATTACGAGAGCGCCGCGTTCACCTCCTTGCGCGACCGGCTCGCGCCCGCTGTGCAACGCGCCTACGCCGCCGCAATGGCGTGGATCAAGCGCGAAAAGCTCGATGCGATCTGCGTCTTCAACGGCCGCATGGACGCGACGCGCGGCATCTTCGAAGCCGCGAAGGCCAGCGGCATTCGCGTCGTGAGCATGGAGCGCACGTGGTTCGGCGACGGATTGCAACTGCTCCCCGACGAGAACTGCCTCGGCCTGCAATCCGTGCACAAGATGATGCGCGAATGGCGGGAAAAACCGCTCACACGAGAGCAAGCATTGCACGCGGCCGGTCGCGTCGCCGCGCGCCTCACGCGCACCAACACCACGGAATGGCGCGCGTACAACACGCAGGCCGCGCGCGGAAGCTGGCCCACCGAAGGACGCCGGCGCATCCTGCTGCTTCCCAGCAGCCTGAACGAAATCTGGAGCGAGCCGAACTGGGAATCCGCCTGGCCCGACCCGACGCAAGCCTACGACGCGATCATCGACAAGCTGGGGCTCGAGCCGGATGACCTCGTGCTGCGATGCCACCCGAACTGGGGCGAGCGCATCGGCAAGAACGACGGCCACCTGCCCGAGCGCCACTACACCGATTGGGCGAATGCGCGCGGTGTGCACGTCATCGCGAGCCGCGACACGACGAGCACGATGGATTTGATTGCGCAGTGCGATGCGATCATTGTTGCCGGCGGCAGCGCCGCTCTCGAAGCTGCGGCGATGGGCAAGCAGGTGATCGCGACCGCGCCTTCGATCTATTCCGAGGCGGGGTTTCGCACCGATGTGAGCCATCCGTCGAAGGTGAATGCCCTCGTGCTCCAGGTCGATCTACCGGAAGACGAGCAGCGCGCTGCACAGCGCCGGTTGCGTCGCCTCGGCTTGCGGTTTTGCTACACGATGTCGCGGCGGTTGCCCCAGTATGCGCAGCACGTGCGTGCCATGACCTCTTCGCAATATCGCTATCCGGCAGGCGCAGACCCGCAGCGGCTCATCGACATCATTCAAACGGGGCAACTGCGCGCGGATGACGAAAGATTCGCCGCGAACGAAGAGGACGAAGACGCCGTGATCGCGAAGATGGAAGCCGGCGCGTGGACGGAGCTCGTTTCTGCACCCGCTGCAGACGCGCAGCCCGCGCAGCGCGTGCAACGCCGCTGGCTGCTGCGCCCCGTCGACTACATCCGCGACAAGATGCCGGTGGGAGACCGCTGACACGATGCGATTCCTGCGCACTTTGTCCAAAGGCCTTCGCACGCAGCCACGCTACACGCTGATGCGCATGCTCGCGCGATTCGGCGTGGCGCGTGACGCCGTCATCGAAGCTCGTTCGATCCTGCAAAGCCGACGGATCGCCGGCTTCATGGGCGAGTGCGACTCGCGCATGCACGAGAGCATCTTCCCCGCGCTCGATCGCCGCGCGATGGTTCGCGATCTGCGCGAGCAAGGCATCGCCTTCGGATTGAAGCTTCCCCCGTCGATGGTCGAAGAAATCCGTGCATGGGCCGCGGCCAACCCAAGCTACGCGGATCGCATCGAGAACCGCGGCGTGGCGCCCGGCAAGCTCGCGACCGCCGAAATGCAGTTGGGCAAGCCGATCCTGCTCGCCCAATACTTCAACGTCCGCACGCAGTGCCCCGCCGTCGCGAAGCTCGCAGCCGATCCGGCGATCAACTGGATTGCAGCCGCGTACCTTCGCTCGGTGCCGACCTTCGTCGGCTCGAACCTGTGGTGGACCTACCCCGTGAACGCGACAGCGGAGGACCGCGACCTGCACGCGCACCTGTTCCATCGCGACGTCGACGATTTCTCTTTCTTCAAGTTCTTCTTCTACCTGACCGACGTTGCTGCAGGCGAAGGCGCGCACGTACTCGTGCGCGGATCGCATCGCCGGCCGCCCGCGAGAAATTTTGCGGATCGCTGGAACATTCGCCGCTACTCCGACGACGAGATTCGCGCCACGTACGATGACCGTGACGTCCTCGAGATCACCGGCCCCGCCGGCACGGGCTTCGCCGAGAACACGCTTTGCATCCACAAGGGCCGCACGCCGGCGACGAGCGCGCGCCTTTTGTTGCAGCTGCAGTACGCCCTGTTCGACTACGGGAACATGCATGACGAGCGCGATCCGGCAAAACTGTCGTGTATCACCCCCGAAGCGCCAGCGGCCCGGCAAAGCCGGTTCCGCGGTGGCCCGCGAACGGACCGTTGACAGCCAAGTGATGATCTGGGATGGGCTAACTCCTCGCCGTATGCGCCAGCTCTGGTATGCGCCGGTGCTGGCGCTTGCGACGGCGCTGATGATGCTGCGCCTGTTTGCTCTCGCGCGGCTGCTGGACATCCCGAACTTCGCGCAATTGAGCGCGGCGCTTCTCGTTTCCACCACGTTTACGATGCTCGGATGCCTTGGCTTGCAATCGCTCTTGCAGCGGGACATGCCGATCATGTTCGTGCGGGGCCGCGAGCGTGCGGCGCGTGTGCTGCTCGGGCAATCCGTTATCGTGGCGTACGCCAGCGCTGTCGTCGCGATGCTGGCGGCGCTTGTTGTGCCTTTCAATTTCGGATCGCCTGCGAACCTCGTTGCGCTCGGCATCGTGCATGGCTTGTCGCAACAGTTGTTCGTCGTCGCGTCAGTCGAAAGCCGCAGCCGCGGCGAGCCCTTGCGCTTCGCGGTGCAAAGCCTCGTGCGCTCGTTGGTGATCGTGGCCGCAGGGTTGGCGACGGCGCGACTGATTCGCTCTGCGCCGGCTGTCGTCGTTGCAGAAGCGCTGGTGTCGCTTGCAATCGCGCATGGCCTTCTATGGGAGACGATGGGCCGGGCGATGTCCGGCGTTGCTGCGACGATTCGAATCGCCTTCGACAGGATGAGACGCATCGACTGGCGCGCGGCCTGGGTGTTGCTGCTCGTGTCGCTCCTGGCCTTCGCGCTCACGTACGCGGACCGCTGGGGCGCAGCTTCGGTGCTGGGCTCGCACGACTTCGCCAATTACTCGTTCGCGGGCACGATCCTCGCCATCGGCCTGTCGGCGCAAAGCCTCGTCAATGCGTCGGTGTATCCGATGCTGGCTCGCCTGTACGCCCGCGAAGGCCGGCGCGCGTGCTTCTCGCTTTGCTCGAAACTCTCGCTCATCGCATTGGTTGGCGGGCTGGTGCTCGCGCTGCCTGCGTACTTCGTGCTCGAATTCGCGATGCAGCGTTGGTACCCGGCCTACGACATCGCACTTTCTCTCGTCGCCCCCTTCCTCGTCGTGGCAGCATTGCGCGTTTCCGATTTCTGGTCGAGCTACATGATGATCACGGGTCTGCAGGATCGACTGCTGAAGACGAACATGCTCGCGGGAGGCGCGGCGGCGCTGCTGTGGATCGCGATCGCGCAGCCCTGGAACGCCGCGGGCCGCACTCCGGCTCGGTTCGCGCTGCTGGCCGTGCTGCTTGGGGTCATCGGGTATGCGGCCGTCGTGCTGGCCTCGTGGCGCTCCTCGCGCGAGGAAGCCGCGCCATGAGCTGGTGGACCACGCTTCATTGGAGGATGCGCGGCGCGCTCGTGCACCCGACCACGCGCATTCGAACGAGCGGCGCCGGCCAGGTCCATCTCGGCCGCGGCGTGTGGCTCGCGCGCGATTGCGAGATCGAAACCGAAACGCGCGTGCAGATCGGCGCGCGCACCACCGTTCAGCGGCGCTGCACGATCAACGGCACGACGCGCGTCGGCGCCGACTGCATCTTCGCGCCCGACGTGTTCGTCTCCAGCGGCACGCATCCGTTTCGCGAGATCCCGCACCTGCCGATCCGCGAGCAGGAAAGGCAGCTTGCGCAGCAAGGCGTCTCGCTCGACCGGCCCGTCTGGATCCAGGACGATTGCTGGATCGGCACGCATGTCGTGATCGCGCCCGGCGTGACGGTGGGCAAGGGCAGCGTCGTCGGTGCGAACAGCGTCGTCACGAAGGACGTGCCGCCCTATTCCGTTGTCGCGGGCATGCCCGCCAAGGTGATCGGCCATCGACTCGAGTGGCTGCGCCCCACTCGGGTGGACCTTGCCGCCGAATCGGACAGGCCCTATGTTCTTTCCACGCACGAGCCATTGCTCGTCGGTCTGCGCGAGGGTGCCCACGTGCGAATCAAGCTGCGCTGCACGCGGGCTGCGCGGATCCATGTGAACGACACGGCCTTCGACGTCACGCCCGCAACGCGCGAGTTGCTCGTTGCGTCCGCGCCGCTGCTGCGCATCGAATGGGCGCCGCAAGACGCGGACGCCGTCGTGTTC
>DATJJL010000109.1:0-7935 GCA_035492155.1 Ramlibacter sp.
TCGCGGTATCGACTGCCGGACGGCGGCGCATTCGAGATCTTGTGAGCGCCGCACGCAACCAGCTTGTTGACGCCATCCGCGGCAAGAACGCCGCGCAGCAGCGTCGCGCGATCGCCAAGGCGATCACGCTGCTCGAATCCACTCGCGCCGACCATCGTGCGCAGGCGGACGAACTGCTGACGGCCTTGCTGCCTCACACGGGCAAGTCGTTTCGCCTCGGCATCAGCGGCGTGCCGGGCGTGGGCAAGAGCACGTTCATCGAAGCGCTCGGGCTGTACCTCATCGACAAGGGTCATCGCGTGGCTGTGCTGGCGGTCGATCCGTCGTCGAGCGTGTCGGGCGGATCGATCCTCGGCGACAAGACGCGCATGGAACACCTGTCGGTCAACGACAAGGCGTACATCCGCCCGAGCCCCTCGAGCGGCACGCTGGGTGGCGTGGCAGAGAAGACGCGCGAGGCGATGCTCGTGTGCGAGGCCGCGGGCTACGACATCGTGATCGTCGAGACGGTGGGCGTCGGCCAGAGTGAAACAGCCGTGTCGGGCATGACGGACATGTTCGTGCTGATGCAATTGCCGAACGCCGGCGACGACCTGCAGGCGATCAAGAAAGGCGTGATGGAGCTCGCCGATCTCGTCGTGATCAACAAGGCCGACATCGACGCAGCCGCGGCCACGCGCGCGCAGGCCCAGATCACGAGCGCGTTGCGCATTTTCGGCCAGCACGGCCGCGCGCGCGAATGGGCACCGCAAGTGATTCAGCTGAGCGCACTCAAGGCCGAAGGGCTCGATCGCTTCTGGGAAACCGTCACGCAGTTTCGCGACGCACGCACGCAAGGCGGGCAACTCGAAGCCCGCAGGCAGCACCAGTCGCTCGCGTGGATGTGGGAGCGCATCGACGCGGGCCTCAAGCACGATTTCCGCGATGAGCCGGCCGTGGCCGCGCTGCTGCCGCAACTCACGAATGATGTCGAAGCCGGGCGCGTGCCCGCGTCGACGGCTGCGCGTCGATTGCTCGACGCCTGGAAGAAAGACACTGGATTCCGGCCTTCGCCGGAATGACAAGAATCCGGAGAGAGACCATGCAAGACATCCTCGAACAACTCGAAAAGAAAAGGCAGGCCGCGCGACAAGGCGGCGGCGAAAAGCGCATCGCCGCGCAACATGGCAAGGGCAAGCTCACGGCGCGAGAGCGCATCGAACTGCTGCTGGACGAAGGCACTTTCGAAGAATGGGACATGTTCGTCGAACATCGCTGCAGCGATTTCGGGATGGACAAGAACAAGATCCCGGGCGACGGCGTGGTGACGGGTTACGGAATGATCAACGGCCGGCTCGTCTTCGTCTTCAGCCAGGATTTCACCGTGTTCGGCGGCGCGCTGTCGGAGGCGCATGCCGAGAAGATCTGCAAGATCATGGACCAGGCGATGAAGGTCGGCGCGCCGGTCATCGGCCTGAACGATTCGGGCGGTGCGCGCATTCAAGAGGGTGTTGCATCGCTGGGCGGCTACGCCGATGTCTTCCAGCGCAACGTGATGGCCTCGGGTGTGATTCCGCAGATCAGCATGGTGATGGGCCCCTGCGCAGGCGGCGCGGTGTATTCGCCGGCGATGACCGACTTCATCTTCATGGTGAAGGATTCGAGCTATATGTTCGTGACCGGGCCCGAAGTCGTCAAAACCGTGACGCACGAAGAAGTGACGGCCGAAGAATTGGGCGGCGCAACGACACACACCAGCAAGAGCGGTGTGGCCGATCTTGCGTTCGAGAACGATGTCGAGGCGATGCTGATGCTGCGGCGCCTGTACAACTACCTGCCGCTCAACAACAGGGAAAAACCGCCGGTCCGCCCGAGCAACGACCCGGCGGACCGCATGGACGCATCGCTCGATACATTGGTGCCGGACAACGCGAACAAGCCGTACGACATGAAGGAGCTGATCGTCAAGACGGTGGACGACGGCGACTTCTTCGAGATCCAGCCCGACTACGCGAAGAACATCGTCGTGGGTTTTGCGCGCATGGAAGGCCAGACGGTGGGCATCGTTGCGAACCAGCCGCTGGTGCTCGCAGGTTGCCTCGATATCAAGAGCTCGACCAAGGCGGCGCGCTTCGTGCGCTTTTGCGATGCCTTCAACATCCCGGTGGTCACATTCGTCGACGTGCCGGGCTTCATGCCGGGCACGAGCCAGGAATGGAGCGGCATCATCAAGCACGGCGCGAAGCTTCTCTACGCGTATGCGGAGTGCACGGTGCCCAAGGTCACGGTGATCACGCGCAAGGCATATGGCGGTGCGTACGACGTGATGAGCTCCAAGCATTTGCGCGGCGACGTGAACTTCGCGTGGCCGAACGCCGAGATCGCGGTGATGGGCGCGAAGGGTGCGGTGGAGATCATCTTCCGCGAGGACAAGGGCGACCCGGCGAAACTCTCCGCACGCGAGGCGGAATACAAGGCGCGCTTCGCGAATCCCTTCGTCGCCGGTGCGCGTGGGTTTATCGACGACGTGATCCTTCCGCACGAGACGCGCAAGCGCATCTGCCGCTCGCTGGTGATGCTTCGCGACAAGAAGATCGACAACCCGTGGCGCAAGCACGGGAACATTCCGTTGTGAAAATGATTTGTCACCCCGGCGAAGGCCGGGGGTCGATGGCGATTGACGCACCTCGCGTGTTCCACCGCCAACGACCCCGGCCTCCGCCGGGGTGACAGGAGATGAAAATGTTTGAAAAGATCCTCATTGCGAACCGCGGCGAGATTGCCTGTCGCGTCATCAAGACCGCGAAGAAGATGGGCATCAAGACCGTCGCGGTGTATTCGGAGGCCGACCGTGATGCGCGACATGTGGCGCTCGCCGACGAAGCGGTGCTGATCGGCCCGCCACCCAGCCGCGAGTCGTACCTGCGGGCCGACAAGATCATCGAGGCGTGCAAGAAGACCGGCGCGCAGGCCGTGCACCCGGGCTACGGCTTCCTGTCGGAGAACGAGGAATTCGCGAAGAAGGTCGAGGAGGAGGGCATCGTCTTCATCGGGCCGAAGCATTATTCGATCGCGGCGATGGGCGACAAGATCGCGTCGAAGAAGCTCGCGAACGAAGCAAAGGTCAACACGATCCCGGGCTACAACGACGCGATCGAATCTGCGGAACAGGCAGTGAGCATCGCGAAGGACATCGGCTACCCGGTGATGATCAAGGCGTCGGCGGGCGGCGGCGGCAAGGGCTTGCGCGTGGCGTTCAACGACAAGGAAGCGCTCGAGGGCTTCACATCCTGCCGCAACGAAGCGCGCAATTCATTCGGCGACGACCGCGTTTTCATCGAGAAGTTCGTCGAGGAGCCGCGTCACATCGAGATCCAGGTGCTTGGCGATTCGCACGGCAATGTGCTGTATCTCAACGAGCGCGAATGTTCCATCCAGCGCCGCCATCAAAAGGTGATCGAGGAGGCGCCGTCGCCCTTCATCAGCGACAAGACCCGCAAGGCGATGGGCGAGCAAGCCGTGGCCCTTGCGAAAGCGGTGAAGTACCAGAGTGCGGGCACGGTGGAGTTTGTCGTCGGCAAGGACGAGTCGTTCTACTTTCTCGAGATGAACACGCGGCTGCAGGTGGAGCATCCGGTCACGGAGTGCATCACGGGCCTTGACCTCGTGGAGCTGATGATCCGCGTCGCTGCTGGCGAGAAGCTCCCTTTGACGCAGGAGCAGGTCAAGCGCAACGGCTGGGCGATCGAGTGCCGCATCAACGCGGAAGATCCGTTTCGCAACTTCCTGCCCTCCACCGGCCGCGTCGTTCGCTTCCAGACGCCAAAGGAAACGATGTGGGCCGCGGACACGCAGCATCTCAACGGAGTGCGCGTGGACACCGGCGTGCAGGAGGGCGGCGAGATTCCGATGTTCTACGACTCGATGATCGCCAAGCTGATCGTGCACGGCAACGACCGCAACGACGCCATCGCGAAGATGCGCGAGGCGCTCAATGGCTTCGTGATCCGCGGCATCTCGAGCAACATTCCTTTCCAGGCGGCGCTGCTCGCGCATCCGAAGTTCGTTGCGGGCGATTTCAATACGGGCTTCATCGCCGAGCATTACGGCAAGGGCTTCCATCCGGAGGACGTGCCGCATGTGGATTCGAATTTCCTCGTTGCCGTCGCGGCGTATGTGAATCGTCGCGCGCTCCAGCGCAGCGCCGGCATCAGTGGGCAATTGCACGGGCACGAGTTCACTGTTGGCGAGGATTTCGTCGCTGTGCTTCTCGATGCAGAAGGCAAGCACAATCGCCAGAGCGTGAAGGTGAGCGACTTCAAGGCTGTCACCGGTTCGAGCGTCGTCGAGACGAACGGCAAGCGATACGAAATCTGCAGCAACTGGCATCTTGGCGCGGCGCGCATTCGCGGCACTTGCAACGGCCAGCCTTTTACCGCGCAGGTCGAGCGTGGATTGCCGAAGAACCCGATGGCGATACGCATTGGCCACAACGGCACGCGTCTGGACGCGATGGTGCTTACGCCGCGCGCCGCCGAACTGCATGCGCTGATGCCGCACAAGCCACCGCCGGACATGAGCCGCTACGTGCTGTCGCCCATGCCGGGGTTGCTCGTCGACATCGCGGTGCAACCGGGCCAGAAGGTGCAGACGGGCGAGCGAGTCGCGGTCATCGAGGCGATGAAGATGGAGAACGTGCTGTTCGCTGCGGCGGATGGCGTCGTCGCGAAAGTGCTGGCCGGCAAGGGCGAAAGCCTCGCGGTGGATCAACCGATCGTGGAGTTCGAATGAAACGAGATTGTCACCCCGGCGCAGGCAGGGGTCGCCGGCAGTGGATCAATCGCGTCGGTTCGACCGTCAACGACCCCGGCCTGCGCCGGGGTGACAGGAAGTGAATATGCGACCGTTCAAAGTATTGGGCATCCAGCAGGTCGCCATCGGCGGGGCCGACAAGCAGCGCCTGCAAAAGCTTTGGGTCGAGATGCTCGGCCTTCAGGTGACAGGCACCTTCCGCAGCGAGCGCGAGAACGTCGACGAGGATATCTGCGCGATGGGCACCGGTCCCTTCAAGGTCGAAGTCGACTTGATGCAACCGCTCGACCCGGAGAAAAAACCTGCGGTGCACCAGACGCCGCTCAATCACATTGGCCTTTGGATCGACGACTTGCCGAAGGCTGTGGAGTGGCTCACGGCAAAGGGCGTGCGATTCGCACCCGGCGGCATCCGCAAGGGTGCGGCGGGGTTCGACATCTGCTTCCTTCATCCGAAGGCGAACGACGAATTTCCGATCGCGGGGGAAGGCGTGTTGATCGAGCTGGTGCAGGCGCCGAAGGACGTCATCGAGGCTTTCCTCTTGCTCGGGTGATTCGCGAATCGGAGTGAACGTTTTCGCATCGCGTGTTACTCACCCCGATGCAATCCAAATCAGACCTCAAGCCGCGACCCGTTTCCCCCGTTTCACGTCAAGGCGACACGAGTCGCCCGCTTCGCACCATCGACGAGGAGCAGCCGAAAGGGACGCTCGTCCTCAATCCCGGTCCGGGACATGCGCCCGAGTTGACCGAGAAAGCCGAGCTCTCCCCGTGCGGGCCCTACTGGGTCGATCGCGACTGTCGCCCGGATGAATCGCGCAAGGAGGTCAGAGATCTCCTGGGTCGCATGGACAAAGCGTCGGGGCGGGGAGGGTCGATGCAGGCCAGGATTCAAGCGATCACCGATGTCTACGTCAAATTCATCGGGAGCCTCGGTTCAAAGGCACACGACCACGAACTCGCCTACGACCTGCAGCGCGCGCACAGCGCCCGATCCAATGCGCTCCAGATCGAACAGCTGGTGGCCGACAACATCGAACCCTCGAAGACGTTTCCTTCGGGAGAATTCAAGAAGACCTTGGTCCAGGCCTTGGTCAGTGCCAAGCCGGCAACGCCAGCCGCCAAGATCTATCTGGCGGAAATGGTGTTCAAGGAATTCGAGCGCCAGCTCGCGGGGCCGGCGAATGATTCCGTGCTGTCAGTCATGAAGACTGAATTGTCGAAGTGGAAGGACAAGTGGACTGCCGAAGCGACGGCCGGGGAAAAGGTGGTGGAGTTCCAGACTCGGGTGCGCAATTTAATGAGGTCGAACAGTACGAAGAAATCCCTGAAATGGGTGGAGAGATGCACACCGGCGGAGATTATTGAAATCAATGCGAGGCTCGAGGGAGACGCGGCACGCAATGTCCATCAGGTAATGAAAGCCCGCCTGACCGCGTCCGAGGCGTCCGGCCCTATAGGTGGCGCATTGGACCAGGAGCTGGCAAGCGCTCTCATGAAATTGGGCAACCCGATTCCCCAATTGGATTGGGTTGCACAGTATCTGAGCGACCCCCATAGCACCTGAGCCGTTGGTCATTTCGGGATTCCCCTCAGCGCAGGTTGACATGGCGCAAGCGTAGACTGGGCGGCGAGGCAACAATGCCTCGACAGCGCCAGGAGACACGACTTGCAGCGCACCGACACAACAAATCCGGCCTACTTCCACAAGGTCGTCGATTGCCAGTGGGCCTGCCCGGCCCATACGCCCGTTCCCGAATACATCCGCATGATCACGCAAGGCCGCTACAGCGACGCCTACATGATCAACTGGGTGTCGAACGTTTTCCCGGGCATCCTCGGGCGAACGTGCGACAGGCCTTGCGAGCCGGCGTGCAGACGAGGTCGCGTCGAGGACAAGAACCTCGCGGCGCCCGAACCGGTGGCCATCTGCCGATTGAAACGCGTCACGGCCGACTTCAAGGATGAGGACGATGTCGCCAGCCGCATGCCGAAGATCGCGCCGCCGAATGGCCGCCGCGTTGTATGCGTGGGAGCGGGGCCGGCATCGCTGACCGTCGCGCGCGACCTCGCGCCACTCGGCTACGAAGTGACGGTGTATGACAGCGAAGCGAAGGCCGGCGGCTTCATGTGGACGCAGATCCCGCGCTTCCGCTTGCCCGAGACCGTCATCGACGAAGAGACGGGCTACATCCTGAACATGGGCGTGAAGTTCGAGGCCAACAAGCGCATCGAGTCGATGCAGTGGCTGATGGGCCAGGGCTACGACGCGATCTTCGTGGGCTGCGGCGCGCCGCGTGGGAGAGATCTCGACATGCCCGGCCGCAAAGAGGCTGCGAAGCACATCCACATCGGCATCGAGTGGCTGGCATCGGTTTCGTTCGGGCACGTCGACAAGATCGGCAAGCGCGTGATCGTGCTGGGCGGCGGCAATACCGCGATGGACTGCTGCCGCTCCGCGCGCCGTCTCGGCGGCGAAGACGTGAAGGTGATCGTGCGCAGCGGCTTCGAGGAGATGAAGGCGTCTCCCTGGGAGAAGGAAGACGCGATGCACGAAGGCATCCCGATCATCAATTTCCACGTGCCGAAGGCTTTCGTTCACGAGAACGGCGTGCTCACGGGCATGACCTTCGAAGTGGTGCGCGCCGAATACGACGACAAGGGAAATCGCAAACTCGTTCCGACGGGCGAGCCGGATCCGTTCTTCCCCTGCGACGAGGTGCTGGTGGCCGTGGGGCAGGAAAACGCTTTCCCCTGGATCGAGCGCGACTGCGGCATCACCTTCGACAAGTGGGGTTTGCCGGTGCTGCACAAGGACACGATGCAGTCGACGATGCCGAACGTCTTCTTCGGCGGCGATTCGGCATTCGGCCCGAAGAACATCATCACTGCCGTTGCGCACGGGCACGAAGCAGCGGTCTCGATCGACAAGCTGCTCAATGGCGAAGACCCCGCGCATCGTCCCGCGCCATTTGCGAACCTCGTGTCGCAGAAGATGGGCATTCACGAGTGGAGCTATCACAACGAGACGTCGAACGACATCCGCTTCAAGGTGCCATGGCAGAAGGCGGAACTCGCGCTCAAGAGCATCAAGGTCGAGGTCGAGCTTGGCTTCGATGTGAACACGGCGCTGAAGGAAGCGCAG
>DATJJL010000110.1:0-17517 GCA_035492155.1 Ramlibacter sp.
TCCTCATCCTCGATCGCGAAGCGGCGCAGGAGTCCACCGGCCATGGCTCGCCATTGCCGTCGCTGAAGCACGGCGGCCCCGGTCGCGCCGGCGGCGGCGAAGAGCTCGGCGGTATTCGCGCGGTGAAGCACTACCTGCAGCGCGCGGCGGTGCAAGGCTCGCCGACGATGTTGACGGCGGTGACGCGCGAGTTCGTGCGCGGCGCGAAGGTGCGGGAAGACGGCACGCATCCGTTCCGGAAATACTTCGAAGACCTCGCGATCGGCGATTCGCTGCTCACGCATCGGCGCACGGTGAGCGAGGCCGACATCGTCAATTTCGGCGGGATTTCGGGCGACTATTTCTACATGCACTTCGACGAGATCGCGGCGAAGGAATCGCCCTTCGGCAAGCGCATCGCGCATGGCTACTTCGTGCTGTCGGCGGCAGCAGGTCTTTTCGTCGAGCCAAAGCCGGGCCCGGTGCTCGCGAACTACGGCCTGGATACGCTTCGCTTCGTCAAGCCCGTGGGCATCGGCGACACGATTCAGGCGCGCCTGACGGCCAAACGCAAGATCGACAAGAAGAAGGACCAGGGCGTGGTCGCGTGGGATGTCGAAGTGACGAACCAGAACGGCGAGCTCGTCGCGAGCTACGACATCCTCACGCTCGTCGCGAAGCGTCATCCGGATTCGTAGGAATTCATATCGCGGCGCGATATTTTTTAGCGCCACGCATCATGAGAAAAGCCCCGCGACCTTGTGATCGCGGGGCTTCGTGTTTGGTGCCGGAGAGATGAATCGAACACCCGACCTTCTCATTACGAATGAGCTGCTCTACCGACTGAGCTACACCGGCTATTTTTATTCTGAGCCGACGATTATAGCTTCCCGGATTTCGCGCCTTTCGCTGCCGGCTTTGGCCCGCTTTTTGCAACGAACCGCCCGGTTCGGCTCTGGCAAACGAAAAACTCGGTAGTTATCCTGAGTCCGCGAAGCCCGGGAGTGGTTTTTCGTACCAGGATTCAAACCTATACTCGTCGGTTTGGACAAAGGTGGGCACCCTACCGGATGCCACTGGTTCAAAACGAGCGATCGGAACTGCTGGCTCCCACCCGGCGCCATTGGTTCAAGCCTTTTGCATCCCCAAAAGTCAAAGGAATTCATCTTGCGGACTCCGGCCTTCCTCACTCGCGCAGCCGCGATGGCGCTGCTGCCCATCGCCCTTCTCATCCAAACCCCCGCGCAAGCGCAGACTGCTGCACCGGCCACCGCGCCGGCCGCTGTGGCAAGCGACACGTCGACGCCTCCCGCCGCTGCAGCCGCCCAGGCAGCATCGCAGAAAAAGAACGGCGACACCGTCACTTCGACGGATAACCCCTACGGCCTCGAGGCGCTGTGGAAGGGCTCCGACAACATCGCGCGTTCGGTGCTCATCATCCTTGCGATCATGTCCGCCGGCAGCTGGTACATCCTGATCACCAAGCTGCTCGAGCAAGCCAAGATGAACCGCCATGCGCGCACGGTGGACCAGAAGTTCTGGGCCCAGCAGTCCGTCAGCGCCGCCGCCAACTCGCTCGAAAAGAACAGTGCCTACCGCTTCATCGCCGAGGCAGGCGCGGCAGCCACCACGGACCACGGCGGCCTCAAGAGCCACATCCCGATGGCCGACTGGATCCCGATGAGCATCACGGCTGCAGTCGACCGGGTGCATGCCAATACGCAAGCCGGCCTTGCGTTCCTGGCCACGGTGGGCTCGACCTCTCCTTTCGTCGGGCTGTTCGGCACGGTGTGGGGCATCTATCACGCCCTTACCGCCATCGGCATCTCCGGCCAGGCTTCCATCGACAAGGTGGCAGGTCCCGTTGGTGAAGCGCTGATCATGACGGCCATCGGTCTTGCCGTCGCGATCCCTGCAGTGCTTGCCTACAACTGGCTGGCTCGCCGCAACAAGGCCGTGATGGATGAAGTGCGCGAGTTCGCCGATGAACTCAACGCCGTCATCGTCGGCTCCGCCGGCCGCGCCGCTTAAGCGTCCACGCTCCTAAACAACAAGGAGTCAAGCCATGGCAATGGCTGTCGGTCCGGCCTCCGGCGAAGACGAGGTCATGTCCAACATCAACACCACGCCCCTGGTGGACGTGATGTTGGTGCTATTGATCATCTTCCTGATCACCATTCCCGTGGTGACGACGTCGATCCCCGTCACGCTTCCCAAGGAGCGCGTCGAGGTTCGCGAAACGAAACCCGAGAACGTCATCATCTCCGTTGACGTCAAGGGCGATATCTACTGGTACGACGCGAAGGTGCCCAACGAGGCATTCCTCGTGGACAAGCTCAAGAAGGTTTCCACGATGAAGCCCCAGCCCGAAGTACAGATCCGCGGCGACCTCACGGCGCGCTACATGGGCGTGGGCCGGGTGCTGCTGGCATGCCAACGTGCGGGCATCGTGAAGGTGGCATTCATCACCGAGCCGCCGCCGCTGGGAGGTTGATTCGCATGAAATCCACTCACATGACGGGACGCAAGTTCGGCGGCGGGGGAGATCCCGAGCCGATGATGGACATCAACACCACGCCGCTCATCGACGTGATGCTGGTGTTGCTCGTGATGCTCATCATCACGATCCCGATCCAGCTGCACGCGGTGAACCTGGAGATGCCCGTGGGCGCGCCCCCGAGCAACATCCAGCCGGAAAAGATCCAGATCGACATCGACGAGAAGAGCGTCGTGTACTGGCAGGGCCTGCCGGTCTCCGCGCCCGAGCTCGAACAGAAGATGGAACTGGTGGCCACCGTGCAGCCGCAACCCGAGGTGCACATTCGCCCCAACAAGGATTGCAGCTACGCCGTGTTCGCGAACGTGCTCTCGTCGACCAAACGCAAGGGGCTCAACAAGGTGGCCGTCATCGGCCATGAGCAGTTCGTCCAATGACCGCCGCCGTCGCCGATAAAAACGTTCCGCTGCACCACCGCAAGTACGGGCAGAAGGATCCGACCCGCCGTGCGATCGGCTGGCTCGTGGTCATCGCCGTGCATGCGATCGTGCTGTATGGCCTGATCACCGGCACCGCGTACAACGCGCTGAAGATCATCAAGAAGCCGCTGGAAGCCGCGGTGATCCAGGAAGTGATCATCCCGCCGCCACCTCCACCGCCGCCGAAGGAGATCATCAAGCCGCAGACACCGAAGGTCGAGGCTCCGCCGCCGCCGTACGTGCCGCCGCCTGAAGTGACGCCGCCTACCACTGCGCCGTCCATCACATCCGTGCAGACGCCACCGCCCGCACCACCGGTGATCGCGCCGCCGCCGCCGCCTGCCGCACCTCCGGCGCCGACAGGCCGGCAGGAGATCGGCGTCGCGTGTCCGACCCAGGTCAAGCCGGAGATCCCGCGCAAGGCGCTGCGGGACGGCACGAGCGGCATCGTGAGGGCGCAGGCCACCATCCGCGACGGTCACGTCGTCAGCGTGGAGATCCTGTCGGGCCCCAGCGTGTTCCGCGATCCCGTGCGCGACGCGATGATGCAGTACAAGTGCATCACCTCGGGTGGGGACATCATCGCCACGCAGGAGTTCGCATTCAAGGTGAACGAGTAGTCCCGCAAGACGCTTTTCCACCTCGGAAAACAGACAAAGCCCGCCTCGCGCGGGCTTTGTCGTTTAACGATGTTTTTGGGCAACAAACAGGGCGGATTCGGGTAGGACTCAAGTGACTCGAAATTGGCGCGCGTGTAAAAACACCGGCTGGATGGTCGGCTCGGGCGACATAAGCCCGCGCGCCGTCCGAATTGGCGGGCGCTTCGAATGAAGCGCCCCATCATCTCGGCAGGATCAAGTCTGGAGAACTCATGAGAACCGATACACAAAGGTTTAGAAGGACGGTAGTCTCGCGCGCCGTGATCACGGCGTTATGGGGCACCGCGGCGATGGTGGCTTCGCAGGAGACCCTTGCGCAGCAGACATCGCTGGAACGAGTGGAAATCACCGGTTCGGCAATTCGGCGCGTTGACGCCGAGACGGCACTGCCCGTCACCGTGCTGAAGGTCGACGACCTGAAGCAGCAGGGCTACTCGACCGTTCAGGACATCGTCAACACCATTTCCGGCAACCAGTCCTTCCAAGGCACCAGCGCCGCTATCGGCGCTGTCACCGGTGGTGCGGCGCTGGCGAACCTGCGCGGGCTCGGCGCGAACAAGACGCTCGTCTTGCTGAACGGCCGGCGCATCGCGAACCAGGCGGTCGGCGGATCCGGCGACAGCTCGGCCCCCGACCTGAACTCGATCCCGCTCGGTGCCATCGAACGCATCGAAGTGCTGCGCGACGGCGCCTCGTCCCTGTACGGCACCGACGCCATCGGCGGCGTGATCAACTTCATCACGAAGAAGGACTATCAAGGCGCCGAGGTGAGCGCACAGTACACCAGCCCGCAGCATGCCGGCGGCAAGTCGTGGGAAGCCAACCTCGGCTTCGGCCATGGCGATCTCGACAAGGACAAGTGGAACGTCTTTGGCTTCATCGACTACCAGCACCAGGACGTGCTGACGACGCCCCAGCGCTCGTTCGCCACTTCCGACAAGACCTCGCCGACGGGCTTTCCGGGGACCTGGTCTCAGAGCGGCCTGAATACGTCCGGCACTCCAGGCGCTCCGGCTTGCACTGGGCAATATCAGGCGGCCACGGGCGGACCCACATGCGGGTACCTTTACTGGAACTGGGTGGACCTCATTCCGAAAACGAATCGCCTGACGGGGATGCTCAAAGGGACGATCGCACTGCCGGGTGATCACCAGCTCGGCCTCGAGTACACGACCGCGAAGACGGACGTGTGGACAAACGTTGCTCCGGTCCCGGAAGGCAACCTCGCCATCTACCCCAACAGTCCGTACTACCCTGCGGGAGCCGACCCGACCTATGACGACGGTACGCACGCCGCCGGCTATGCAAAGGTGCGTTGGCGCACCATCCCGGCCGGTCCCCGTGCCGACCACAATGAGACCACGCAGCAGCGGTTTGTGGCATCCCTCGACGGCACTGTCGCCGGATGGGACTACAACACCGGTTTCACGTACAACACGGTCAAAACCAGCGACACCCTGATCGGCGGTTATGTGGCCGATGCCGCGATCCGCGATGCTGTGGCCAACGGCACGCTGGACCCGTTCTCGACGAATCTGCCGGCTGACCAGCTCGCGATCGTGCAGGGGGCTGTACTTCCCGGCAAACTCTTCGACGCAAAGGGCACGACCTTCAGTTGGGACGGCCGTTTCAGCAGGGAATTGGGCGACTGGTTCGGCGCCGGACGCAAGACCGCACTGGCACTCGGCGCGGAATGGCGGCACGAGAAATACTCGGAGATCGCATCGGGCTTGGGCGATCCCAACAGCTACCCGAGCCAGGTCGTTTCGAGCACGGGCTTCGACCCGAACACGGACAACGAAGGCGCGCGCAGTGTTTGGGCCGTGTATGGCGAGCTGAACATGCCCATCCTGAAGTCCCTGGAAGTAACGGTCTCCGGCCGTTACGACAAGTACCCCGACTTCGGCAGCACCTTCAATCCGAAGCTCTCGATGCGCTTCCAGCCGGCCCCGTCCTGGCTGGCACGCGGCTCGCTGACAACCGGCTTCCGCGCCCCGTCGCTGTATGAACTGCACTCGGCCCAGACGTTCACCAACACGGCGAACAACTGGAACGATCCGCAGAACACCACGGTCGACGCCAACGGAAATTGCGTGGCGAAGCCCGGCTTTTCCACTGCGGACAACTGCAACGTCCAGTTCATGGCACTCACGGGTGGCAACACCCACCTGACGCCGGAAAAGTCGAAGAGCGCAACGTTTGGCTTCGTGCTGCAGCCGGCGCCCGAGTTCGATGCGAGCATCGACTTCTGGTGGGTGCGGATGAAGAACGCGATCGGTTCGCTCTCCGACACGACGGTGTTTGGCGATCCCGCGACCTACGCCTCGCATTTCGTGCGCGCGGGCAACGGGACCTTGGCCACCGACGGCAGCCAGTGCAACACGGTCGCCAATCCGGGCCCCGAATGCGGCTACGTCGTCCTCCTCAACGACAACCTCGGCGGCGTGAGGACGAACGGCATCGACCTGGCGGCCAGCTATCGCCTGCGCACTGGAATGGGCAATTGGACGTTCCATTTCCAGGATACGTACGTGAGTCAGTACAAGTTCCAGACGCAGAGGGATGGTCCCTGGTTCGACGCCGTCGGCGTCTATGCGAACGTTCCTGGCACGACGGGTGGCGCTCCTGTGTTCCGCAATCAGTTCACCGTGAGCGGACAGTGGGCGATCGGTCCTTGGGCCGTCGGCCTTGTGGACCACTACAAGTCGGGTTATCTCGATCAGGATGCCGTCAACCACGTAGGTTCGTACTCGACGTGGGACCTGTACGGGTCGTGGTCGCCTAACAAGCAGATGACGATCACCGCCGGCGTGAAGAACCTGTTCGACACGAAGCCGCCGATGTCGAACCAGGACGCGACTTTCCAGGTCGGCTACGACCCCCGTTTTGCCGACGCGCTGCTCCGCGCGTATTACATCCGCGCGCAATACAAGTTCTGATCGGAACGCTGCAACGAAAAGCCGGCCTTCGGGCCGGCTTTTTTTTGCGTGCGCGTCAGGGCTTGCGTTCTTCGCGTCGCTGCTCGCGCTCGTGCCTCGCTTCGCTGGCGGCCTCACGGCGCTGCTCGCTGCGCTGCTCTTGCCGTTGCTCCGGACGTTGCGGCGCAGGATGCGTGGCCGATGGCAGCGCCGGTGGCTGCGCGGCAGGAGCGGCTTGGGGCGCAGGAGCAGGCACGGCGGCAGGGGCAGGCGCTGGTCGGGGCCGCGCAGGCGGCGCTTCACGCGGCGCCTGTTCGCGAGCCTGCTCGCGGCGCTGTTGCGGCGGCGGGGCAGCGGGAGCAGGCGCCGCTACCGGTGGCGCGGCGGGCGCGGGAGCCGGGGCAGGAGCAGGAGCGGGCGCAGCAGTCGGCGCCGGTGCGGGTCGCGCGGGCGCAAGTGGTGGGCGCTCACGTTGGCGTTCGTCGCGCCGCCCACGTTCTTCCTCGCGGCGTTGCTGCTGTTCGGCAGCGGGCGCGGCGGGCCGTGCAGGCGCGGGCGCTGCAGCCGGCGGCGGCACGAGCGCCGGCGCAGAAGCTGCGGCCGGGCCATGCGCAGGTGCAGCAGCCGGTGCACGCTCGGGCGGGCCGCGGCGTTGATGCTCCGGTCGATTCGCAGCAGGAGCGGGCGGCGGCGGCGCTGCGGCGGGCTTGGTCGCTGGAACGACCTTCACCGCAGGTACAGGCGCAGAGGGAGCTGCGGTCGTTCCTGGCGATGCAGGCGTCATCGGCTGGCCCGGATGCGATCGCAGTGCGGGCAACTTCGATTCGATCGACGCCGCAGGCGCCGGCGGCGGCGTTTGCGCGACCACCTGTTTTGAAAACACATGCTCGGGCGGCTTGTGCTGCGCAGGCTGCGGCCCGAGCACGCTCTGCCTGGCGGGTGCAATGGGCGGTGCGTTCATCACCGGTTGGGCAGCGGCGTTCTGCGTCTGGATATGCACGACTTCGCGCGCAACGGGCTTGGCCTGCGTGAAGGCCGCAGCGGCAACCGCGACCACCGCACCCGGCACCTGCCGGTTCGCGTACCGCACGTCACGATCGTCACGCCGCTGGTAGAAGTTGTTCACCTGCGTGACGTTGATCACCGTGTTGCTCACGTTCACGCGGGTGAAGTACTCGCGACTCACGTGATAAGCGGGGCGGTACACCTCGCGCGGGCCCAGCGGGAACCATCCGATCGCGCCCGCCCCACCGCCGATGAAGGCGACCAGCGCCGGTGCATACACAGGGCGATCGGCCCTCGGCCCGGGCACCCAGCACCAGCGCGATTGAACAAACGCCCAGCGGCCATAGTGGGAAGGCGCGAAACCCCAAGGCTGATCGTCCACCCAAGTCCAGCCCCAGGGGTCGACCCATGCCCAATGGCCGTCGCGATAGGGCGCCCAATCTGCGGACACGCGCGTCGGGAACCATGCCCATCCGTAGTCGGGCACCTGGCGCCACGTTCCGTTGTCGTCGAGCTCCTGGAAGCCGATCAGCTCGCGGGAGACATAGCGCGCGGAGACCGATTGCTCCCAGCCGCGATCGCGCGACGTCGCAAAGCGCTGCAAGTCGTCGGGCGCGGAAGGTGCGTAGTTGTCGTAGTCGCGCAGCGCGGTGTCGTAGAACTCCCAGGTGTCGCCGGGCGAGATGCGGAATGCGTTGCCTTCGCCATAGAGCGTCACGTCGCCCGAGCGAACTGTGACCTGCGTCGATCCGTACTTCTCGTCGACGCCGATGCGGTATGCGCCCGGGCGCCGGATCACCGCGGCAAGATTGGGCGTGTCGATCTCGATGGTCTGGTTCGGATCGAGCCGCCACACGCGCAGCTCGAGGTCGCCTTGCGTCAATTGCGTCTGCACGATGCGATCGTCGATGTTGAGCAGCGTGAAGCTCGTCTGGTCGCCGATGCGGAAAGCGCCGCCGTCGATCTGCAGTTCGGCTCGCGAACCCGCATCGACCCACAGGCGGTCGCCGGTGATGAGCGGGCGGTTGATGGCGGCGCGGGACCATTCGTCCTCGCCCGCCGGCGAGAAGCTGACGCTGCCGCTTTCGTAAGAGAGGCGCGCGACGCGGTAGGGCGGATCGGCATGCGCAGCCGCACTGGCCAAGGCTGCGGCGATGCCGAAGAGAAACGCGGCCAGGGGCCGGCGCCAGGTGGGGAACGTCATGTGCACCTCCAATCGATGCGACTTCAACGTCCGGATGACTGCTATCGCGGACACACGGAAGTTGCGCCTTGGCAAATTCTGCGAGTGCGAGCTGAAGTTCGGCTGTAGGAGACCCTCGTGCGGGGCAGTCAGGCGGCTTCCGCCGCGAGTCAGGCCGCAGCTGCCGTGGGCAAGCGCAGCTGCTTCGGCAAGTGCGTCAGGCGCCAGCCGGCCAGAGCCAACGTCAGCGCACCGATACCACCGGTGGCCAAGGCGAAGCGAAGGCCCACATGCTCACCCAACCATCCGCCCAGCAATGCGCCGGGAATCGAAGGCAGCAGGATGAGCCAGCGCATGGTGCTCGTCATGCGGCCGAGCAGCGGCTCAGGCGTGACGGCCTGCCGCAGCGAAAGAAAGTTGATGAAGATCAGCACGGCGCCGAAGCCGAAGCACACGAGCATCAGCACGAACGACGCGACACCGAATGCATTGGCCGGCGCGAACGCGAGTTGCAGCCAGCCGAATCCGCACACGGCAAAGCCCCAAAGCAGGCTCGCGCCGGCACCGACGCGGCTGGAGATGCGGTGGCCCAATGCGCCCGCGGTGATCGTGCCCAAGCCAAGGCCGACATAGCAAAGGCCCACCTGCTTTTCATCGAGCCCGAGCTCTCGGGTGGCAAAGAGGATCTGCACGACCATCGCCGATTGCTGGCACAGCTGCCACAAGCCGACGAGCGCCGCCATCACGACGAGCAACCTCACACCGGCGACGAAATGCAGGCCTTCTTTCAGCGCATGCCAGAAGCTTTCGGGCACGTCTTCGTTGGGCTTCTCGTTGATGTTCAGGCCGCGCAGGATCATCACGCTGCCGAAGAGCAGCACCGCATCGACGAGCAGCGCGAGCGGCGCGCCCACGAGGCGGATCAGCGCTCCCGCAATGCCGGGGCCCGTCACTTCTGCGAGCGAGTTGGCAAGCGCGTTCTTCGCATGCGCTTCCACCAGTCGCGAGCGCGGCACGATCTGCGTGAGCACGATCTGCGATGCGGAACCTGCGGTGGTGAACACGCAGCCGATCACGAACGAGACGAAGTAGAGGTAGTTGATCGACAGCCACCCCATCGCCCACACGGCAGGCACCGACGAGAGGATGAGCCCCACGCTGAGCTCGCCCGCCACATACACGGGCAGCTTCTTCACGCGATCGAGCCACACGCCCGAAGGAAGCGAGAACAGCACGAAGGGCGCGAGCTCCATCGACGTGAGCGCGCCCATCTGCGTGGGCGACGCGTGCAGCAGCACCGCGGCCGTGAGCGGAATCGCGAGCATCGTGATCTGCGCGCCGAAGCCGCTCGTCAAGATCGACAGCCACAGGCGCCGATAAAGCAGGTCGCGCAGCAGGTCGTCCGGGCCGACTTGCCATGGGAAGCGGATTTTTCGTGGCAGCCGCGGAACCGGCTCTGCCGGGCCGCTGGTTGCGCCTCCTGGGGGGAGGCGCCGAAGGCGCTTCGGGGGGATCAATACAACCAGCAAGCGGCTTGCGATTTCTCATTCACCGGAATGAGCGGCGGCACGTCAGCCCCGCATTTCTCGAACGCGTGCGGGCAGCGCGTGCGGAACACGCAGCCCGAAGGCGGCGACAGCGGCGAAGGCAGGTCACCCGACAACAGCTGAATCTGCTTGGTGCGCTCCAGCCGCGGGTCCGCAAGCGGCACCGCGGACAGCAAGGCGCGCGTGTATGGATGCTTGGGGCTGGCATAGAGCTCGTGCTTGTCTGCAAGCTCCATGACGCGACCGAGGTACATCACCAGAATGCGCTGGCTTACGTGTTTGACCACCGCGAGATCGTGCGCGATGAAGATCAGCGCAAGGTGCATCTGCTTTTGCAGGTCCTTGAGCAGGTTGATGATCTGCGCCTGGATCGAGACATCCAGCGCGGACACCGGCTCGTCGCACACGATCAGCTTTGGCTCCAGGATCAGCGCGCGTGCGATGCCGATGCGCTGGCACTGCCCGCCCGAAAATTCGTGCGGATAGCGATTGAGCTGGCTTTCCATCAAGCCCACGCGCGCCATCACCTGCTTCACGCGTGCGGTGACTTCTTCCTTCGACAGATCGGGGCGATGTGTCTTGAGCGGCTCGCCGATGATCTGCGCCACGTTCATGCGCGGGTTCAGCGACGCGAGCGGGTCCTGGAACACCATCTGCACGTTCTTGCGCACGCTTTGCCAATCGGCGGGCTTCGCATCGGCCATGTCCTTGCCGAGCCACACCACGGTGCCCGACGTCGCCGGGATGAGATTGAGCAGAGCACGCGCGAGCGTCGATTTGCCGCAGCCCGATTCGCCGACGATCCCCAGCGTTTCGCCCGGCCAGAGATCGAGGTTCACGCCATTGACGGCCTTGAGCACGCGCTTCTTCGGGAAGAGGCCCTCGCCCTTGATCGCGAAGTGCACGTGCAAGTCGCGCACCGACAGCAGCGGCTCGGTGTCCTGGGTTGACTCTTGCATGACCGCGCTCAATTTAGAGGGGTGGGCTTTCATGTCGGAAGCACCGTTTCTGCGTCGCGCGCGATGTCGGCGACGGCGCGATGGCATGCGCGCAGCACGGTCGGATCGGAAGAGGCAGGCTCCAGCGGCGGACGCTGCGAGCTGCAGATGTCCATCACGAAGGGGCATCGCTCGCTGAAGGGGCAGCCCGCCGGCAGCCGCGCCATGTTGGGCGGCACGCCGGGAATCGCGACGAGCTTTTCGCCTTCGTGATCGAGCTTGGGCACCGCGCCCAGCAGGCCGAGCGTGTACGGATGCGTCGGCTTGTAGAAGATGTTGTCGGCGCTGCCTTGCTCCATGATGCGGCCGCCATAGAGCACCATCACCTGATCGCACAGGCCCGCGACGACGCCGAGGTCGTGCGTGATCAGGATGATTGCAGTTCCGAAGTCGCGCTGCAGGTCGCGCAGCAGCGCCATCGTCTGCGCTTGCACTGTCACGTCCAGAGCGGTGGTGGGCTCGTCGGCGATCAGCAGATCGGGTTGGCACAGGAGCGCCATCGCGATCATGATGCGCTGGCGCATGCCGCCGGAAAATTCGTGTGGGTACATGCGGATGCGACGCGCGGCATCCGGAATGCGCACCTGCTCGAGCGTCTGGATCGCGAGCGAAAGCGCGCTCTTGCGCGTCAGGCCCTTGTGCTGCTCGAGCACTTCGGTCATCTGCCGCTCCACCGTGAGGTACGGGTTGAGCGACGTCATCGGGTCCTGGAAGATCATCGCGACGCGATTGCCGCGAATGCGATCGAGCTTCGAGGCCGGCATCGACAGCAGGTCTTCGCCGTTGAAGAGTGCCTTGCCGGTCGCGCGGCCGTTCGCGGCGAGCAGGCCCATGATGGCCATCATGCTCTGGCTCTTGCCCGAGCCCGATTCGCCGACGATGCCGAAGGTCTGCCCGCGCTCCAGCGCGAACGACAAGCCGTTCACCGCGGTGACGGTGCCGTCGGGAGTGTCGAACCTCACGTTGAGGTCCTGGACATCTATAAGTTTCGTCATATGGGTGCGCCGCTTGAACATCCGAACGCAGAGAGAGCAGAGGTCACGCAGAGGGCGCAGAGTTCTTTGATGAAAATTCTCTGCGCACTCTGCGATTCCTCCGCGAACTCTGCGTTCGGATGTTTGGTATTCATCGCTGCTTCGGGTCCAGCGCGTCGCGCAGGCCGTCGCCGATGAAGTTGAAGCAATAAAGCGTGATCGACAGCATCGCGCAGGGAAAGAGCAGCAGCCACGGCGCGGCTTCCATCAGGCCCGCGCCGTCGTGGATCAACACGCCCCAGCTCGTCATCGGCTCCTGGATGCCCAGGCCGAGGAACGACAGCACGGACTCCGTGAGGATCACGCCTGGTACGGTCACGGTGGTGTAGATCACGACCACGCCAAGCAGGTTCGGCACGATGTGCGAGAAGATGATGCGGTGCGTCGGCACGCCGATGGCGCGGGCGGCTTCGACGAATTCCATCGAGCGCAGCGACAGCGTCTGGCCGCGCACGACACGCGCCATGTCCATCCACGAGAAGGCGGTGATCGTGAGCACGACGAGGTAGAACTCGCGGCCCAGGATGGTGACCAGCAGGATCGCGATCAGGAGATAAGGGATCGCATACATCATGTCGACCACACGCATCATCAGGCTGTCGACCTTGCCGCCGATGAAGCCTGCGGTGGCGCCCCACACGATGCCCACGACGACCGAGCAGATGGTGGCCAGCACGCCGACCATCAGCGAGATGCGCCCGCCGATCAGGCACCGCACGAGCAGGTCTCGGCCCGAGTCGTCGGTGCCCCAGTAGTGCGTGCCCTGGAAGGGCGCGAGCTTCATCGCGTCCCAGTCGGTCGTTTCGAAATCGAAGGGCAGCAGCGACGGGCCGACGATGCATGCGAGCGCGATGAGCACGAGGATCACGAGCGACACCACCGCGGCCTTGTTGCGCAGGAAGCGGGTACGCGCGTCGGCCCACGGGCTGCGGCCCGGCGGCGCCGCGCCCGCGTCGGTAAGCGTCGCGACGAGCGCGTCGCTTCTTTTCGTGAAGAGCCGCATGCGCGCGTCCTAGTAGCGGATCTTCGGGTCGAGCGCCGCATACGCGAGGTCGACCAGCAAGTTGAGAAGCACGGCAAGCACGGTGATCAGCACCACGAGCCCGAGCACCAGCGTGTAGTCGCGGTTGCCCGCGCCGTTGACGATCAGTTTGCCGATGCCCGGCAGCGAGAAGATGGTCTCGGTGACAAGCGCGGACGTGATCGACGAAATCGTGAGCGGGCCCAGCAGCGAAACAACGGGAAGCAGCGCGGGCTTGAGCGCGTGGCGAAACACGACGATGCGCGTTGGCAAACCCTTCGCGCGTGCGGTGCGGATGAAGTTGCTGTGGAACACCTCGATCATGCTGCCGCGCATCACACGGGCGATCGTCGCGACGTTGATGATCGTGAGCAACGCGATCGGCAGCACCATGAAGTGCCAGTCGAAACTGTCCCAGCCGCCGGCGGGCAGCCACTTGAGCATCAGCGAAAACACCAGCACGAGGATCGGGCCGAGCACGAACGAAGGCAGCACGAGGCCGATGCTGGAGATCAACGTCACGCCGTAGTCGACCATGCTGTTTTGCCGCAGCGCGGAGACGATGCCGAGCACGACGCCGAACACGCAAGACAGCACGATCGATGTGCCGCCGATGGACAGGGAAACGGGAAGCGCCGCGGCGACGAGGTCGTTCACGGACCAGTCGGCATAGCGGAAGGACGCGCCGAGGTCGCCGTGCAGCAGGTTCCACAAGTAGTGGAGGTACTGCATGAGGGGCGGCTCATCGAGGTGGTATTTGGCCTGCAGATTGGCAAGCACGGCGGCCGAGACCTTGCGTTCCGAATCGAACGGGCCGCCGGGCGCGGCGTGTACCAGCAGGTAACACACCGTGATCACGGCCAACAGTGTAGGCAGCGTCGCCAGCAGGCGGCGCAAGGTATAGGACCACATGGCTGACAACCTTCTCGCGATAAACGCCCGGCGCGGGGTGGTGCGCGGGGCGCTGATGAAGCACGCCGGTCGCGCTGCTTCAGTGCTTGATGATGTAGAGGTCCTTGCTGCGGTAACGGTCTTGCACGTTCTCCAGCGAGTACCCGCCTACATACGATTTTACCAGCCTCGGCAGCGAATACTGAAGCAGCGGAACGATAGGGTAATCATCCATGATCATCTTGGCCGCCTTCGTGAACAGCTGCCGGCGCTTTTCGAGGTCCGTGGAGTTCGAGCCCTCGGTGATCAGCTTTTCGGCGTCGCGGTTGCAGTTGAAGTTGTTGTTCTGGTCGGAGTCGCAACGCACGAGGGCCAGGAAGGTCGTCGCATCGTTGTAGTCGGCCAGCCAGCCGTTGCGCGCGAGCTGAAAGGTGCCGTCATGGCGCTTTTTCAGCAGCACCTTGAACTCCATCGCTTCCAGCTCGATGTTCAGCCCCAGCTTCGTCTTCCACTCCGACTGCGCGAAGATCGCCATCTTCTTGTGGTATTCGCTGGTGTTGTACGACAGCGTGTACTTGGTGCCGGGCTGAACGCCCGCTTCCTTCAGGAGCTTTCTGGCTTCTTCCACGCGCTTGGCCATCGGCCAGCTCGACCAGTCGTAGGTGCCCACGTCCTCGCCGATCGTGCCGCGCACCACCACGTCGTAGGCGGGCGTCTGGCCGTCGGCCGTCACCTTCTGCGCGAGGATGTCGCGGTCGATCACCATCGTCATCGCCTTGCGGATGCGAACGTCCTTCAGCTCGGGCTTCTGCGTCTGGAACGAGTAGTAGCGCAGGCCGATGATCGGCTGGTTGCGCACTTCCTTCGGGTACTGAGCCTTGAACTTCTCGAACGTGCCGGGCGGCAGCTGGTTGGTCATGTCCACCTGGCCCGCTTCGTACAGCTTCACCTCGGCGTTCTCGTCCTCGATGGGCAGGTAGGTCACGCGCTGCAGCTGCACGTTGGCCTTGTCCCAGTAGTTCGGGTTCTTCTCGATCACCACCTTGCTGTTGACGGCCCATTCCTTGAGCATGTAAGCGCCGTTGCTCACCATGTTGCCGGGCTTGGTCCAGTCGCGGCCGAACTTCTTCACCGTCGCTTCGTGCACGGCGCCGAGGTTGTTGTTCGACACGAGCGCGGGCAGGAAGGGGACCGGGCCCGCGGTCTTCATCTCCAGCGTGAACTTGTCGATGGCCCGCACGCCCACGGCCGTGAGCGGCTTTTTGCCCTGCGCGACTTCCAGGCCGTTTTCGAGGAACACGCCGAAGGTGGTCGCATAGGTGGACGCCGTTTTCGGGTCGAGGAAGCGGCGGATGCCGTAGACGAACTCCTGGGCGGTCACCGGATCGCCGTTGGACCACTTGGCGTTCTGCCTCAGCTTGAACACCCACGTCGTGGGATTCAACTGCTTCCAGCTTTCGGCAACACCCGGCACGATGTGCCCCGCCGCGTCGTTCGCGGTGAGGCCCTCGAAGAGGTCGCGCATGATGTTGTTCGCGCCCACGGATTCGGCCAGCGCCGGGTCCAGCGTCTCGGGCTCGCTGCCGTTGTTGCGGACCAGCTCCTGCTTCGGCGAGAGCTGCACGCCGGGTGGCAGCACGGCGGCGTTTGCGCCCGCAATGCAGAAGGCTGCAAGGGCCGTGATCAGTGGCGCGATCAATGGGGTGTGCTTCATCTTCGTCTTCTCGAGGTGGATTCAGGGGGCCGGCAGCTTGTCGGTGTCGATGTCGATGTAGCGCCAGAAGGACAGGGAAAACGGGTGCCTTTTGTACCCGAGGAGCCAGGGTTGCCACATGTCCGTGCCGATGCGGTGCACGCGAATCTTGTAGGGCATGTAGGCAACGAGGATTCGCGCGGCATCGCGGATCATTGCGTCGCGCTCGGGGCCGTCGGGCAGCACGCCCTGCTTGTCGAAGATCTCGTCGAATTGCTTGTTGCGAAAACGCGCGAGGTTCTGCTGGCCCACCTGCGCGCTCGCCCCGAGCTGCAGGGCCACGCCGCTGTCGGGCTCTGCCGCCGTGAAGCCGAGCTGCCACATCTGAAGCGAGCCCGCCTGCGCGGCCTTGAGCTGCTCGGGCCACTGGCCGATGCGAAACCTCAGCTTCACGCCGACGGCGTCCATGTTCTTCTTCAGGATCTCGTCGAGCTCGCGCGAATCGGCAGTGCCCTGCGTGTCGATCGTGAGCGCGAGCGGTGACCCATCGGGCATGTCGCGCCAGCCGTCGCCGTTCTTGTCGGTGTAGCCGTACATGTCCAGCAGCGCGATGGCGCGCGCGCGGTCGAACGTGCCCATCTCGGTGTGGAACTTCGGGTCGTACGTCGTGGTGTTCGGCTCGATGAGGCTTTGCGCGACGATGGCCTGGCCGCGGCGAGGCAGGCGGATCTCCTCCTCGCTGTTGTAGGCGAGCGAGAGCGCACGGCGCAGCGCGACTTTCTCGGGCGTGTAGCCGCCCACCACCGGATCGTCCATGTTGAAGTAGAACATGGAGACGTCCGACAGCTGCACCCGCTCCATCTGGATGCCCTTCTTGGCGAGATTCGGCGCGAGCTTGTTGTTCGGGATCGCCTGCGTGACGAAGTTCGCGGGCAGGCGCTCCATCAAGTCCTGTTCGCGATTGAGGAAGGACAGCCAGCGCGGCTGTGGCTCCTCGATGATCGAGACGACCACCTTGTCGACCAGCGGCAGCCGCTTGCCCTTGAGGTGCTTTGCGATCGCTTCGCCCACCTTGTCGCCCGGCGGCGCGTCCTCGTCGAAGAACTCGGCGCGATAGTTCGGGTTCTTCACGAAGGTCATGCGCGACGAGTGCTTCCACTCCGAGAGCATGAAGGGCCCGGTGCCCACCGGGTGGGCCATGATGTCGTCGCCATATTTTTCCACCACCTCGCGCGCGACGATGCCCAGGATGCCCGGGTCGGCGATCGTCTGCACGAAGCGCGGGCGCGACACGCCGAGCTTGAACTGCACCGTGTAGCGGTCCAGCGCCCTGATGCCCTCGACGTCCGAGTCGTAGTCGAACTTGCCGGTCTTTTCGGCCTTTGCTGCCAGCGCGGGAAGGCCGAGGATCTTTTCCTCGTCGAGCGAAGAAAGCGACGGGCTGCGCGTCTTCGGGTCGTACACGCGCTTGAAGGTGTACACCACGTCTTGCGCCGTGAGCTCGCGCCTCTTGCCGCCGAAGGCCGGGTCGTCCGCGAAGTACACGCCGTGCTTGACGTGCACCGTCCACGTCTTGAAATCCGGCGAGACCTCGGGCATGCCCTCTGCGAGCA
>DATJJL010000111.1:0-15222 GCA_035492155.1 Ramlibacter sp.
CGAGCGAGCGCTCGAGTGCAACCGAAGCCGGTTCGGCTTTGTACGAGCCGCGCTGGTCGCAATTGAAGCCGTGCCCCGCCGCATACACATGCACGACGACTTCCGGATGCTTCCGCTCGAACGCATGCACCGTATCCATGGGGATCACATGATCCTGATCGCCGAAATGCGCCATCACAGGACACTTCGGCTGGCGGTCGGCTTCCGCCGGAGACGTCATGCCGCCGCCGTAATACGGCACTGCCGCAGCCAGGCCGTTCGCAAGGCACGCAGCGCGCCAGGTCAGCAAACCTCCCCAGCAATAGCCGACGATGCCCACCTTGCCGGCCTGCGCCGCATGGTCGATCGCGGCCTGGATGTCGGGCATCACGCCGGGAGCGGACAGCGATTCGACCTGCTGCTTCAGCGCCGCGCCCGCCTGAATGTCGTCCTGCGAGTACCCGAGTTCGACCCCTTGCTTCACGCGATGGAAAGTCGCGGGCGCGACGGCGAGATAGCCTTCCTTCGCATATCCATCGGCCACGGAGCGGATATGCGAGTTCACGCCGAAGATCTCCTGCAGGACGACGATGCCGCCCTTCGCCTTGCCCGCGGGCTGCGCCACATAGGCGGGGAAGCTGAAGCCGTCAGCCGAGCGCAAGTCGATGAACTGGCCCATGGGGAACACTCCTGGTTGCATTGGAGATTTGCAGTGTAATAAAGACCCCTTCGGTCGAGGAGCGTTTCTTGGAGCAAGTCCTGCTGGTCACCGGCGCGAGCCGCGGCATCGGCGCCGCCACCGCGAAGCTCGCGGCACAACGCGGCTATGCCGTCGCGGTGAACTACGCCAACAACCGCGCGGCGGCGGACGACGTCGTGCAATCGATTCGCCAATCGAGCGGGCGCGCATTCGCCGTGCAAGCCGACGTCGCACACGAGGATCAAATCCTCTCGATGTTCGATGAGGTCGACCATGAGCTCGGCCGCATCACCGCGCTCGTCAACAACGCAGGCGTTGTCGACATCAGCCAGCGCGTCGATGAAATGAGCTTCGCGCGCATGAAGCGCATGTTCGACATCAACGTGATCGGCTCCATGCTTTGCGCGCGCGAAGCCATCAAGCGGATGAGCACGCGCCATGGCGGCGAAGGCGGCGCGATCGTCAACGTCTCCAGCGCCGCGTCGCGTCTGGGCTCGCCGGGCCAATATGTCGACTACGCGGCGGCCAAGGGAGCGATCGATGCGTTCACCCTCGGCCTCGCGAAGGAAGTCGCGGGCGAAGGCATCCGTGTGAACGCCGTGCGGCCGGGCTTGATCGAAACCGACATCCACGCGTCCGGCGGCATTCCCGATCGGGTGAAGCAGCTCGCGCACCTGGTGCCGATGCAGCGCGGCGGAACGGCCGAAGAGGTCGCCGAATCCATTCTTTGGCTGCTGTCGCCGCAGGCCAGCTACGTGACGATGTCACTGCTCGAAGTGTCCGGAGGAAGATGATGAGCGATATCCGCTATTACTGGGAAGACCTGCAGCCCGGCACGGCCCGCGAGCTGGGCAGCATCACCGTCACGGCCGAAGAGATCAAGGAGTTCGCCGAGCAGTTCGATCCGCAGCCGTTTCACATCGACGAGCTCGCGGGGCGACGCTCCATCTTCGGCAACCTGTGCGCGAGCGGCTGGCACACCTGCGCGCTGGCCATGAAGCTCACGGTGGAGAATTTCCTCAACGAATCGTCGAGCATGGGCTCGCCCGGCCTCGAAAGCCTGCGCTGGCTCAAGCCCGTTTATCCCGGCGACACGCTCACGCTCAAGCACTCCATCATTGAGTCGCGCGGCATGCGCAAGCGGCGCGACACCGGGATCGTGCGTTCGGCCTGGGAGATGTTCAACCAGAACGGCGAAAAGGTGATGCAGATGGAAGGCTACGGCATGTTCCGCCGCCGCAACCCGGCGAGCGACTCGGAGATCGCGCTGCTCGAGCAGGAACGCGGCTCGAGCTGATGGATTTCGCGAAGCCGCTGGTCACGCTGCTTGCGGTCGTCAACCCGCTGGCGATCGTTCCTTTTTTCATCCACTACACGCAGGGCTTCACGAAGGCGCAGCGGCATCGCACGGTCGTCGTCGCCTCGTTCACCGCGTTCTGCGTGATCGCGGCAAGCGCGCTGCTCGGCATCCAGCTGCTGGAGTTCTTCGGCATTTCGCTCGCGAGCTTCCAGGTCGGCGGCGGCATGCTGCTTCTGATCAGTTCGATGAACATGCTCAACGCGCAACCCGCCGAAGCCAAGGCGCAGACCCGCGAATTCGAGGAAGGCGCCGCCAAGGCGGCGATGGGAGCGAGCATTGCCGTCGTGCCTCTCACGATTCCGCTGCTCACCGGCCCGGCCACGATGTCCACGGTGGTGATCTACGCCGAACGCGCGCACACGTTCTGGCAGCTGATGGTGCTCGTCGGTTACGGCGTCGTCATCGGGCTGGCGACTGCAATATGTTTTGCACTTGCCGAACCGATCGCGCGGTTTCTCGGCAGTACAGGCATCAAGGTGATGACGCGCCTCATGGGCCTCATCCTTGCGGCGCTCGCCGTCGAAGTGATGGCCGCGGGCCTTCTCAAACTGTTCCCGGGCCTCGGGCGCTGACGGCGCGCTGGAACTGCAAGGCCTTCACGAGCTGGCTGCTCGTGTTGCGAAGGCGTTGCGCAAGCAGCTGCGTGAGTTTCACGAGCAGCTTTGCGGCAACGGCGGGTTGCGTCGCAATGAGCTGACTCACTGCCGCACGACTGAGCACGGCGGCGTCCACCTGCGAGAGCGCCAGGCAACTCGCATAGCGCGGCTCGCCATCGAGCATCGACATCTCGCCGATCACCGCACCTTCCTTGATGACCGCCAGGCGCGTGGTGTCCGTCGCGTCCTGGTCGTCGGATGCGGCGCCCACCTTGCGCTTGCTGACGTCGACGGTGCCGACCAGCAGCACCATCATCCAGTCGCTGGCCTCGCCCTCTTCGATCAGCAGCTGCCCGGGCTCTGCGCGCACGCGCAGCATGCAGGCGCCGAGCAGGTCGGCCTCGCCCGGCGTGAAATCCTGCAGCAGCGGCGACGACGCGAGCAGGTTGCTGTGCGCCGACAGGTCGACGCATGGCCCGACCAGCTGCAGGCCGCGCTTGCGCAGTTGTTCTTCAAGCGCGGTGTTCGTCATCGTCGGTCATCGCTGCTGCGCAAGCCATTCGGCGACTTCCTGTGCGGCTGCGTCCGCCGCGGCTGACAGTGCGCGGACACCGCCCGCGGCATCTGCACTGGGAGCCGGCTCGCGCTTCGCGATCACGTGCTGGGCAATGAGCCTTTCGCCTCCGGGCGTGTTCGACAGGAGCGTCGCGCGCAGACGCAGCACGCCCCAGCTTTGCGTCGGCGAATCGAAGGTCTGCGAAAACTCTTCCAGCTCGACATGCAGCACACGCGGCATCGTGCCCGCCACGCGCGCGAGCGATGCGCTCTCGGTCGGGTCGAGCACCGCGCGATCGCGCCCGAGCCGCTCGCGCAGTCGCTGTCGCACAAGCCGCGCGGGCTGCGCGGACCAGCGCGCGTGTGCATAGGGCTGCAGCTGGTGCGCGTCGGCATACGCGAGCCGGTACAGCAGTGCCGATGTCTCCAGCGCGGGCGCCGCCTCGATGTCTTCCAGCACGATCGGCGTCTGCATCTGCGTGGGCGCCGGCTCCATCGGCTCAGGACCGAGGTCGTATGTCGTGGCGCGCACGGGCTTGTCGGGCGCAAGCGCGGAGCACGCGGCCATCAGCAGCGCCAACACCAGCGAAAGAAGCAGCCTCATTTCGAGCTCCCCGGCGCGACGAAGCCCGCCTCACCCGGCCCGGGCGCGACCGGCCCGCTGCCGTAGATGAGCGACTGCGGGTTGTCGCCGATCGAAGTCGCCGTGCGTCCAAGCTGGCGGACCGCGCGCGACGTGTCTTCGGCAACGCGGTTGACCCGCGGCAAGGTCGCCGAGTTGAATGAGTCCGCTGCGTGCGAGAGCGACTGCGTGCCCTGCGCAAGCCGGTCCATCGGGCCGTCGGGCGCGTTCAGGCGCTTTGCCGTGCGGCCGAATTCGTCGGAGCTGCTCCGAACCGATTGCAGCGTGGTCCTGGCTTCGGCAAGCGTCGGGTCCACGCGTTGCTTGAGTGTGTTGTCCAGGTCGTGCGCGAGATCGCCCGCGTGCGCAGCGGCCGCGCCCAGGTTGTCGAGCGCCGTCGCCACGCGCTTCTGGTTCGCGTCGCCCACCATCTGGTTGATGCGTGCGATCGCCTGGTCGGCGTTGTCGAGCAACTTCTCGCCGCGGTCGGTCAGCTTTTGCAGCAGGCCCGGCTTGAGCGGAATGCGCGGCGGATGCCCATCCTCCGGCTGCGGGCGAGGCGCAGCCTGGCCGTTGTCGTCGAGCTCTACAAACGCAATCCCCGTCACGCCCTGGTAGTTGAGCGTCGCGAAAGTGTTCTTCGTGACGGGCGCGTCGTGGTCGATCTCCAGGTGCACAAGCACGTTGCCCGTCGCCTTCGGATCGAACCCGAGCGCCGAGACTTTGCCGACATCGACGCCGCGGTACCGCACCGCAGCTTGCGCCTGCAAGCCCGACACGGAATCGTGCGTGGAGATCTCGTAGGGATCGCGCTCGCCCGTTTCACGAGTGAGCCACGCGGCGAGCGTCACCAGCAGCGCGGCCACCACCACGACGAAGATGCCGGCCGCCATCGCATGTGCCTTGTTCTCCATAGTCGCCTTTCTACACCGCGAAAGGATATTCGCGCAGCAATTCCATCGCGCGCTGTCCGCGCTCGCCCAGGAAAAAATCGTGGATGAAGGGATGCTGGAACGCGATCACTTCCTTGGGCGGCGCGGCGACGATCACGCGCTTGTCGGCCAGCACCGCGATGCGCGTGGACAGCTCGAAGAGCGTGTCGAGATCGTGCGTCACCATCACCACCGTCAAAGCCATGTCGCGGTGCAGCGTGCGCAGCAGCGTGACGAAGCCGTCGGAGCTTTCCGGGTCCAGCCCAGCCGTGGGTTCGTCCAGCAACAAGAGTGGCGGGTCCATCACGAGGGCTCGCGCGAGCGCCGCACGCTTGATCATGCCGCCCGACAAGTCGGCGGGCATCTTGTCGGCGTCCTCGGGCTGGAGGCCCACCATCTGCAGCTTGACCAACGCAGCCTCACGTACCAGCGCCGGTGGAAGCGACTTCAATTCGCGCAGCGGAAACGCGATGTTCTCCAGCACGGTGAAAGCCGAGAACAACGCGCCGTGCTGGAAGAGCATGCCAACGCGGCTCGCCGCACCTTGCGGGCCGATCTGCTCCCTCGGTTTGCCGTCGATGATGATTTCGCCCTTTTGCGGCGTCTCCAGGCCGAGGATCTGCCGCAGCAGCACGGTCTTGCCCGTGCCCGACCCGCCGACGATGGCGAGCACCTCGCCGCGATAGACCGTGAGGTCCAGGTTCTCGTGCACGACGAAGCGCCGCTCGGGCGTGTCGAAGGCGCTCGTGAGACCACGAATCTCGATGATCGGTTCGCGCGATGTCGCTCGAGCCATCAGAACCCCACGTCCTTGAACAGCACCGCGAAGAGCGCATCGACCAGGATGACCACCGTGATCGCCGTGACGACGGAGGCCGTCGTGCCCTCGCCCAGGCTTTGCGTGTTGGGCCGCACGCGCAGGCCGAAGTGACACCCCACCACGGCGATCAGGATGCCGAACACGACCGACTTCGAGACGTTGAGCACCAGGTTGCCCACGGCCACCGCCTCCGGGAGTGCCTTGATGAAAAACGAAGGCGTGATGCCCAGCGACACATCCGATGCCGCCATGCCGCCCAACAGCCCGCACAACGTGGTCCACACGCTGATGAGGGGCATCGCCACCGCCAGCGCCATCGCCCGCGGCATCACGAGGCGATACGTGTGCGAGATGCCCATGACGCTCATTGCATCGAGTTCGTCGGTGACGCGCATCGCGCCGATCTGCGCCGTGATCGCCGAGCCCGAGCGGCCCGCGATCAGGATGGCCGCGAGCATCGGCCCGAGTTCGCGAATGAGGCCGATGCCCATGATGTTCACGATGTATGCGTTGGCGCCGAACTGCCGCAGCTGCACGGCCGTCAGGTACGCAAGCACCACGCCGATGAGCGATCCGACCAGCGCCGTGATCGGAAGCGACGTCGCGCCGATGCGGTACAGGTTCCCCGAGAAGTCGCGCCACGGCCCTTGGTGAGGCGCGCGAGCCAGCTGCCCGATGTTGATCGCGAGCGTTCCGAACAAGCGCAGGAATCCCTTGACGTGGTCGCCCGCGCGCAGCACGGCGCCGCCGAGACCGAGCCACGCGTCCCACAGCGTCGCGCGCTTTCTCGGCGGCGGCTGCACGGTGAACCTGGAAACGCGTTCGAGCAAGGCCCGTTGCGCGGGCTGCGCTTCGAGGCGATCCGGCCAGCGCTGGCCCCAATGGTCCCAGAGCAGTTGCGCGCCGATGTGATCGAGCTGCGCACCCGCGAGATCCCAGACGCCGGCTCGGGCCGCGCCGAGGCCGACCTGCAAATGGCGCAGCAATCGCCGGTCGGCGAGATGCGCCGCGGTCCACGGACCGAGCAGCCGCAGCCGCTCGGCCTGTGCTTCGATGCGGGGGGTGGCCTCTGCCATGGGGCGCATCCTAACCCGCAGCGGTATAAAGGCGGCGTGGGCGATACAGCGACTCCCGAACTGAGCGTGCAGGTGCGCGGCGGCGCACTGTGGCTCACGATCCAACGAGAAGAACGGCGCAACGCGCTCAGCCACGCTGTGCTCGCCGCGATGACCGATGCCATCACGCAAGCCGGGTCGGACCGCTCGCTGCGCGCGATCGTTGTCACCGGTGCAGGCACCAAGGCGTTTTGCGCCGGCGCGGACCTGCAATCCGCCAAGGCGTTCACGCTCGACTACTCCGAGCCCTACGGCCATCTCGCGCTGTTATTGCGCGCAGCGAAGACGTGCAACCTGCCGCTGGTCGCGCGCGTCAACGGCGCGTGCATGGCGGGTGGCATGGGCCTTTTGTCGATGTGCGACTTGGCGGTTGCCGCGACGCACGCCGTGTTCGGTTTGCCCGAAGTGAAAGTCGGCGTCTTCCCCGCGCAGGTGCTGGCGGTGCTGCAGCACCTCATTTCGCATCGGCGCCTGGCAGAGATGTGCATCACGGGTGAGCCCATCGCGTCGCAGCAGGCACTCGAATACGGTCTCGTGAACTACGTGGACGACGACGTCGATGCGAAGCTCGATTGGCTGCTGGCTCGCATCGCCGACAAGTCGCCCGCCGCGATCCGCCGCGGCCTGTACACGATGAAGCGCATCGAAGCGATGTCGTTCGAGGAGGCCATGTCGTTCACCGAGAGCCAGATCGCGCTCTTCACGCTCAGCGACGACGCGAAGGAAGGGCAGGCCGCGTTCCGGCAGAAACGTCCGCCGCAATGGAGCGGGCGGTGAAAGTGCGCATCGGCGGCGCCTCCGGGTTCTGGGGCGACAGCAGCGTCGGTGCGCCGCAACTCGTCTGTCTCGGCCACGTCGATTACCTCGTCTTCGACTACCTGGCTGAGCTGACGATGTCCATCCTCGCGGCCGCGAAGGGCAAGGACCCGAAGCTTGGCTACGCGACGGACTTCGTGGGCGTGACGATGAAGGCGATCCTGAACGATGTGGTCGCGCAGGGCATCCGCGTGATCAGCAATGCGGGCGGCGTGAATCCGCACGCGTGCGCCGACGCGATCCGCGCACTCGCGCAAGAGCAAGGCGTGCACGTGCGCATCGCGGTGGTCGAGGGCGATGACGTGCTGCCGCAAATCGAATCGCTGCGCGCGGAGATGCGCGATCTGCCGCCCAAGGTGCTGACGGCCAACGCGTATTTCGGCGCACTGCCGATCAAGGCCGCGCTCGAAGCAGGCGCACAGATCGTAGTCACCGGGCGCTGTGTCGACAGCGCCGTCACGCTCGGCGCGCTCATGCATGAATTCAAATGGCGATCCGATGACTGGGACCGCCTCGCGCAAGGCAGCCTCGCGGGCCACATCATCGAATGCGGCTGCCAGGCCACGGGTGGCCTGCACACCGACTGGGAAGACGTGCCCGACTGGGCGCACATCGGTTACCCCGTCGTCGAATGCGACGAGGACGGCTCGTTCGTCGTCACCAAACCCGAGGGGACGGGCGGGCTGGTGAATTTCGCAACCGTCGCCGAGCAGATGCTCTACGAGATCGGCGACCCGCGGCGCTACCTGCTGCCCGACGTCACCTGCGATTTCAGCCGCGTCACGATGAGCAAGATCGGCGAGCATCGCGTGAAGGTCGAAGGTGCGCGCGGCCTCGCGCCGGGGCCGCAGTACAAAGTGAGCGCGACCTACATGGATGGCTTTCGCTGCAACGCGCAGCTCACGATCGTCGGCATCGACGCCGTTCGCAAGGCGCGACGCACAGGCGAGGCGATTCTCGAGCGCACAGGCGATATCTTCCTGCAGCGGGGACTCGCCGACTACACGCGCACGAACATCGAAGTACTGGGCTCGGAGCTAGGCAACTACGGGCCGCATGCAAGGCACGCGGACGTGCGCGAGGCCGTGCTGCGCGTGGCCGTCATGCATCCGCAGAAAGCGGCGCTGGAGATCTTCGCGCGGGAGATCGCGCCGGCGGGCACTTCCTGGTCGCCGGGCACCACCGGCGCGGACGGTCGACCCAAACCCGCACCGGCAATCAAGCAATACTCGTTTCTCATCGACAAATCGCGCCTGCATCCGCGCGCGACGATCGGAGACGAGGTGTTCGACGTCGATGTGCCGCAGGGACAGGCAGCGGTTGCGAAGCCGGACGAACAGCCGGGCGAGCCGCCCACCGCGATCGAAAGCGAAACAGTCGAAGTGCCGCTCGTGCGCCTTGCCTGGGCGCGCAGCGGCGACAAGGGCGATACGTCGAACATCGGTGTGATTGCGCGGCGTGCCGAGTGGCTGCCGCACCTGCGCGCGCAACTCACGCCGCAGCGTGTGCGCGAATGCCTCGCGCATCTCGTCAAGGGCGACGTAACGCGCTACGACCTGCCCGGCATCCACGCGATGAACTTCGTGTGCAGCGAGGCGCTCGACGGCGGCGGCATGGCGTCGCTGCGCAACGACCCGCTTGGCAAGGGCATGGCGCAGATCCTGTTGACCATGCCCGTGCGCGTGCCGGCGAACTGGTTCTAGAACGCCGCCTTCATGTGCTCGACGAAGCACTGCACCGCTCGCGGGACGTGCGCGGACCATGGCCGCAGCGCGTAAATCTTCTCGCCGAAAAATCCGACCGGTCGCCACTCGGGCAGCACCTGCACGAGCTGACGCGGCCCGAGATGACGCGCCGCGCTGAAGTCGGGCAGCAGACCGATGCCCGCGCCGCCCAGCACTGCCTCACGCAGCACTTCGCTGTTGTTGGCTTTCAGCGGGCCGTTCACGGTGACGATGGCGCGCTCCACGCGCCGGCCGCCGCCGCGCTCGAAAGTCCAGCTTTGCGCGGCGGTGTCGCGCAAGTAGAGAAGGCACGAGTGCTGCGCAAGCTCCGACGGATGTCCCGGCTTGCCGTGCCGCTTCAGGTAGTCGCTGCTGGCCACCAGCAGCGAACGCGACGCGCACAGCTCCCACGCCACATGCGTCTCTGGCGGCGACTGCGTGTGCCGGATCGCGATGTCGAAGCCTTCCTGCGCCAGATTGACGAAGCGGTCGTTCAGGTCCAGTTCGAGGCGAATGTCGGGAAACTTTTCAAAGAAAGCAGGCAGCGTCGGCGCGACATGTTGCCGCCCGAGCGCCACGGGCGCCGTCACGCGCACCAGCCCGCGCGGCGTACCCGCGAGATCGCGGATGCCCGCGAAGCTCTGTGCTATCCGCTCGAACGAGCCGCGCGTTTCATCCACGAGTTGCTGCCCCGCTTGCGTGAGACCCACCGAGCGCGTGGTGCGCCGCACCAGCGGCACGCCGGCCGCACGCTCGAGCTCTGCGATGCGTGCGCTGACCGAAGCCTTCGAGATGGCCAGGCGCCGCGCCGCCTGCGTATAGCTGCGCGTTTCCGAAAGCACGGTGAGCAAATGAAGGTCGGAAAGTGAATCCATTCAGCCTCCGCACGGCCGCCCGAAGGAGGTTGAGGCCACCTTGGGGGGCAGCGGATTACACGGAGTGAAGGAGCGTGGGGGCATCATGTTTGTTCATTTTCTCAAACAATCTGGTCAGCGCAGGAGTATTTCCAAATGGGGCGGCGAAGCCTAGACTGCCCGCCATGACCTCCTCCATCGACCACTGGATTTCCGGCAAGGTGGTGCCCGGCAAAAGCGGCCGCACTTCCGATGTCTTCAACCCCGCCACCGGCAAGGTGACCGGCCGCGTGGCCCTTGCGAACGCGACCGAAGTCGATGCCGCCGTGAAGAGCGCGCGTGCCGCCTTCCCCGCGTGGGCCGACACGCCGCCGATCCGCCGTGCGCGCGTGATGTTCAAGTACGTCGAGCTGCTGAACAAACATCGCGACGAACTTGCGCGCACCATTACCGCCGAACACGGCAAGGTTTTCACCGATTCGCAGGGCGAAGTCACGCGCGGCATCGACGTCGTCGAATTCGCCTGCGGCATTCCGCAACTTCTGAAAGGCGACTTCACCGAACAGGTTTCCACCGGCATCGACAACTGGACCGTGCGCCAGCCATTGGGCGTCGTTGCGGGCATCACGCCGTTCAACTTCCCGGCGATGGTGCCGATGTGGATGTACCCGGTCGCGATCGCGGCGGGCAACTGCTTCATCCTCAAGCCGAGCCCGCTGGACCCGAGCGCCTCGCTCATGATGGCGCAGTTGCTGAAGGAAGCGGGATTGCCCGATGGCGTGTTCAACGTCGTGCAGGGCGACAAGGATGCGGTCGACGCGCTGCTCGAACATCCGCAGGTGCAGGCGATCTCCTTCGTGGGCTCCACGGCCATCGCACAGAAGATCTACGAGACCGGCGCGAGGCACGGCAAACGCGTGCAGGCATTGGGCGGTGCAAAAAACCACATGGTCGTGATGCCCGATGCCGACATCGATCAGGTCGTCGATGCACTCATCGGCTCGGCTTATGGCTCGGCGGGCGAGCGCTGCATGGCGATCTCGGTGGGCGTGCTGGTGGGCGAAGCGGCCGACAAGGTGATGGACAAGCTCGCGCAACGCACGAGGCAGCTCAAGGTCAAGGACGGCAACGAACTCGACGCCGAGATGGGCCCGATCGTGACGAACGTTGCGCAGCAGCGCATCACGGGCTACATCGCGCAGGGCGAAAGCGAAGGCGCGAAGCTCGTGGTCGATGGCCGCAAGTTCGATGCAGCGAAAGCGGGCGCGAATTGCAGCGGCGGCTTCTGGATCGGCGGCACGCTTTTCGACAACGTGACGCCCGACATGAAGATCTACAAGGAAGAGATCTTCGGCCCGGTGCTCGGCTGCGTGCGCGTGAAGGACCTTGCCGAAGCGGTCGAGCTGATCAACTCGCACGAGTACGGCAACGGCGTGTCGTGCTTCACGCGCGACGGCAACGTGGCGCGCGAATTTTCGCGGCGCGTGCAGGTGGGCATGGTTGGCATCAACGTGCCGATCCCCGTGCCGATGGCGTGGCACGGCTTCGGCGGCTGGAAGAAGAGCCTCTTCGGCGACATGCATGCGTATGGCGAAGAAGGCGTGCGCTTCTACACGAAGCAGAAGTCGATCATGCAGCGCTGGCCCGAATCGATCGGCAAGGGTGCCGAGTTCGTCATGCCCACGGCGAAATGAGCCCACCCCCGAAGCGGCCTGCGGCCGCCTCCCCCTCAAGGGGGCGCCACCTGCGGACCGGCAAAGCCGGATCCGCGGTGGCACTGGAATGAATCCCTGATCATTCAATCATGAGTGACACCGATTTCGACTACGTGATCATTGGCGCTGGAACCGCAGGATGTCTTCTTGCGAATCGCCTGTCCGCCGATCCGACGAAGCGCGTGCTGCTCATCGAAGCGGGGCGCAAGGACGACTATCACTGGATCCACATCCCGGTCGGCTACCTGTATTGCATCGGCAATCCGCGCACCGACTGGCTGTACAAGACCGAGCCCGACGCGGGCCTGAACGGCCGCAGCCTTCGCTATCCGCGCGGCAAGGCGCTGGGCGGCTGCTCCAGCATCAACGGCATGATCTACATGCGCGGCCAGTCGCGCGACTACGACCAGTGGGCCAATCTCACTGGCGATGCGGCATGGCGCTGGGAACATGTTCTGCCCTTCTTCCGCAAGCACGAGGACCACTACCTCGGCGAAGACGAGGTGCACGGCGCAGGCGGCGAATGGCGAGTGGAAAAGCAGCGCCTGCGCTGGGATGTCCTCGACGCGTTCGCGCAGGCGGCGCAGGAAGCGGGCGTGCCGCACACCACCGACTTCAACCGCGGCAACAACGAAGGCGTCGGCTACTTCCAGGTCAACCAGAAAAACGGCTGGCGTTGGAACACTGCGAAGGCCTTCTTGCGACCGGCCTGCTACGGCCGACCCAACTTCGAGATGTGGACGAACGCGCACGTCACCCGCCTGGTGCTCGATCGGGCTGATGACGGCTCGCTCAATTGCACCGGCGCCGTGGTGTGGGACGGCAAGCAGCTCGTTAGGGCGAACGCCGAGCGCGAAGTGATCCTCACCGCGGGCAGCATCGGCTCGCCGCAGATCCTGCAACTCTCGGGCATCGGGCCGCGCGACGTGCTCGGCAAGTACGGCATCGATGTGATCCACGAGTTGCCCGGCGTGGGCGAGAACTTGCAGGACCATTTGCAGATCCGCGCGGTGTTCAAGGTGAACGGCGTCACGACGCTGAACACGCTGGCGAATTCGTGGTGGGGCAAGATGAAGATCGGGCTCGAATACGCGATGTCGCGCAGCGGCCCGATGAGCATGGCGCCTTCGCAGCTCGGCGCTTTCACGCGCAGCTCGCCGGAATTCGAGTGGCCGAACATCGAATACCACGTGCAGCCGCTGTCGCTCGACGCATTCGGTGAGCCGCTGCATTCGTTCCCGGCGTTCACGGCGAGCGTGTGCAACTTGAATCCGACGAGCCGCGGCAGCGTGCGCATCCGCAGCAACAAGTTCGAGGACGCGCCGCTGATCTCGCCCAACTACCTGTCGACGCCCGAGGACCGCATGGTCGCGGCCGATTCGCTGCGCGTCACGCGCCGCATCTGCGCGCAGCCCGCGTTGGCGAAGTACCAGCCGCACGAATGGAAGCCCGGCCCGCAGTACCAGAGCGACGAGGATCTCGCGAAGCTCGCGGGCGACATCGCGACGACGATCTTCCACCCGGTGGGGACGACGAAGATGGGCGCGGACAACGACCCGATGGCGGTGCTCGATTCGCACCTGCGCGTGCGCGGTGTCAAAGGCTTGCGCGTTGTCGATGCAGGCGCGATGCCCACGATCACCAGCGGCAACACCAATTCGCCCGTGCTGATGATGGCGGAGATGGCCGCCGGGTGGATTGCGCGCGAATCGGCTTAAAAATCGGGCCTAGAAGTCCTTCGCGATTTTCAGGCCGATGTCGTCGATCGAGATGCGCGGCTGTCGCACTGTGCCGGCAGGAACGCCGCCTGAAAAGATCGCTGACACGTCACTCTCCGCCTGGCGAGCGCGATGCCATTCGAGCGAGATCGACCATCCATTTGCCGCCAGTGCAGTGGCCGCCAACGAGAGATCGGTGCGGCGTCCACCGCGCAGAGAAGAAGGATCGAAAAGGCCCGCGTAGTCCACGGCCAGGTGATGGTGGATGCTTGTACGCAAGCGCGCCTGCAACGCGAATTTCGCGCCATCCACGTTCCATGCGGGGCTGGTCCACGCGATGCCCGGCATCCACAGCGTCGATGTTTCCTGAAGGCTCGACGCGTCCGCGCTCGCCGCGATGGAGCGGCGGAACCAGAGTCCGTCGAACGTGATGGCCGGCTCACCCCAAGCGTAGGCATGCGAAGGCTTCCATGCCGCGCCGCCTTCGATCTCGATATGCCGCGAGGTCGTCGCGAGCGGCAGGCCGGCCTGCGTGCGTCCCTCGTAGTCGAGCTGCGCACGCGCGAGCGCCGCATTGAATTCGATGCGCCCGGCCGGCGCCCACGACGGCCGCGCGGTGATGCGCAATCGCGCGAGCGGCCCGCTTTCCTTCAGGAGCCGCTGCCCGCCGGCATCGCGCTCGATCAGCGTGCGCTGCCCGGCGCCGGCTTCCCATTGCCACGGTGCCGGCGGTGTTGCGTCCAACACGTCAGACGAGGCCGGCGAGTTCCGCGGTCGTCGACGTGACCGTCTTCTCGTAGACGCCGTCGCCGTTGGCATCGAGCTGGATCGACACGCTGCTGTCCGCATTGACGGTGACCAGCAGCTGCGTGTTGTTCGCGCCGACGATCTTGATCGCGCCCGCGGTGGCCAGGTGCGTGGCCGAGTCCCACGTCACGGGCGTCGGCGTGCTGATCGTGTAGCTCACGGTGCCCGTGCCGAGCTTCGAGCTGTCGGTCTCCACCGTGCCCGAGACGGTCGAGGTGTTCGTGTTGCCGTTGATCACGAGCGTCTGGCTGAAGTTGCGCATCGTCGTCGTGTGCGTCCCACCGTTGATCGTCTCGCGCGAGCTCATGGAGGTGCCGCTTGCGATCAGCGTTTGCGAAGTGGCCGAGTTGGCGGTCCAGTCCAGGCGCGTGTCGCCGTTCGACACGACGGAGACACCGCCCGTGGTCACCGACAAGTTGGTTGCGGTGACAGCGAGCACGACATGGAACGGAATGCCGGTCAGCGAGCCGCCGGCCACCGTCATCGTCAGCGAGCCGCTCATCACTGCTGTCGACGTACCGACCTGCAGCGTGCAGTTGGTCATCGTGAGCGTGAACGAATCGCCCGTGGACAGCCCGGCGCTGCTGGCAACGTTGCCGCTGATCGCGAGGGTTCCGCCCAGGGTGCATGAATCGGTCTCGCTCACGACCACACCGCGCGGCAGTGTGGATGCACTGAAAGCTCCGGAGGCCAGGCGCGCCGCTTCAGCGATCGCCTGCAGGGTCGGCGTGCCGCCACCGGCCGTGTCGACCTGCACGCCCAGTGGCGATGCGGCGCCCTTTGTTGCCGATGTGTTCTGGGCCGCGTCGAGCGCGTTCGCCGAGACGGGCTTGGCGTTCGTCTCGTTGATGCTCAAAGCTTGCGTGGGCTGCGGCGTGACACCCGTCGTGCCGCCGCCTCCGCCGCCGC
>DATJJL010000112.1:0-2773 GCA_035492155.1 Ramlibacter sp.
GGCTCGCTGCAAAGCGTGATCGTCGGCGCGCAGCTGGCGCACCCGGCGGACGCGAAGGAGCTCGTGCAGCTGCAACTGGTGAACAACATCTTCGGCGGCACGTTCGATTCGCGCATCAACATGAACCTGCGCGAGGACAAGCACTGGACTTACGGCGTGCGCAGCGAACTCACGCACACGGCGGGCCAGTGGCCGCTGATGTCGGTCGCTCCCGTGCAGGCCGACAAGACGGCCGAAGCGTTGCACGAACTCGTGACCGAGTACGTGGGCATCACCGGCGCGCACCCGATCACGCCGGCCGAACTGAAGTCTGCGCAGGCGCGCGAGACACTCGCAATGCCGGGCCGCTTCGAGACCGCGGGCGAACTTGCGGGCGCCTATTCGCAGATCGTGGAATACGGCCTGCCGGAAGACTACTTCGTCACCTATACGCCGACGGTGCTTGCGCTCACGACCGATGAGGCCAACGCGCTGGCCCGCCGCACCATCCTTTCCGATCGCCAGGTATGGCTGGTGGTCGGCGACCTTGCGAAGATCGAAACACCGATCCGCGCGCTCAAACTCGGCGAGGTGTATCGCATCGATGCCGACGGAAAAATCCTGACAGGGACAAAACCATGAAAGCCTGGCTCAGAGGTGGCGCGATCGCTGTCGCGCTCGGAACGGCGTGCATCGCGCACGCGGCGCAGGTCGATCCGCAGGAGACGACAAAGCTTCACCAGCTCTTCGATGCGCAGTGGGAGGAGCAGGCGCGGCTCAATCCCGAAGAAAGCACGACGCGCGGCGACCTTCGCTTCAACGACCAGCTGTCCGACCGCTCGCCCGCGGCGCGCGCCGGGTACGACGAACGCGAGCGCGCATGGCTCGCGCAGGCCAGGGCGATCCGGCGCGAGGCGCTCTCTGCGCAGGATCAGGTCTCGCTCGACCTGGCCATCAACGGGCTGAGCGATGCGGTGGAGCGGCAATCGCTCGGCGGCTGGCGCAACATGCTGATCGGCTCGCTATGGGGCCCGCAAACGAGGCTGGCGGACATCGAGGTCGCCGTGCCCATGGACAACGCGCTGCAGGTGCAGCAGCTGCTCAAGCGGCTTGCAGCGTATCCGAAGCTCGTGGACCAGCAGATCGTGCAGATGCGCGAAGGCCTGGCCACCGGTTGGGTGCCCGCGCAGAACGTGCTCGAGCGCGCGACGGCGCAGATCGACAAGCAGCTCGCGGGGCCGGTCGATGCAAGCCCCTGGTACGACCCTTTCAAGCGCATAGGCGCGGCCGTGCCGCAGGCGGAGCGCGAACATTTGCAAGCGCAAGGGCGCGAGTCCATCGTCGCCAACGTCGTGCCCTCGATGCGCAAGTTGCGCGCGTTCATCGTCGACGAGCTCAAGCCCAAGGCGCCGGCCGAAGGCGCGCTGCGCAACTACCCGGGCGGCGCGAAGGTGTACGAATTCCTCGTGCGTTCGCAAACGACGACCAATCTCACGCCCGAGCAGGTGCACGAGATCGGCCTGCGTGAACTCGCAGCGCTGCGCACGGAGATGGAAGGCGTCATGCGCCAGGTGAAGTTCCAGGGCACCTTCGCGCAGTTCGTCGACTACCTGAACACCGACCCGAAGTTCTTCTACTCGTCGCCCGAAGCGATGCTCGCGGGCTATCGCGATATCGCCAAGCGCATCGATCCGGAGCTGCCGCGCTTTTTCGCGGAGCTGCCGCGCATGCCTTACGGCGTTCGCGCGATCCCGGCTTTCCGCGGGCCCGATGCCGCCGAGTACTACGACGGCCCGTCGCAGGACGGCACGCGCTCCGGTTACTTCAACGCGAACATCGCTGCGTGGCAGAAGCGCACGAAGTGGTGGATGCCTTCGCTCACTGCGCACGAATCGGTGCCGGGCCATCACCTGCAAATCGCACGCGCGCAGGAGATGAAAGACTTGCCCGCCTTCCGCCGCTTCACGTGGTATGTCGCTTACGGCGAAGGCTGGGCGCTCTACGCCGAGACGGTCGCGCGCGAGATGGGCATTTACAACGACCCGTACAGCCTCTTCGGTCATCTGCAGCAGCGCGCCTTCCGTGCCGCGCGGCTCGTGGTCGATACGGGCATCCACGCCAAGGGCTGGACGCGCCAGCAGGCGATCGACTACATGACCGAGCGCACCGGCATGAACCGCGATTTCGTCACGTCCGAAGTCGACCGCTACACGTCCAGCCCCGGCCAGGCGCTCGGCTACATGATCGGCGCGCTGAAGTTCAAGGAGCTGCGCGAGCGCGCGAAGGCAAAGCTGGGCGAGCGCTTCGACCTGCGCCGCTTCCACAACGTGCTGATCGACAACGGCCCGCTGCCGCTGGATGTGATGGACAGGATCGTGGACGAGTGGATCGCGCGCGAGTCTGCGCATTGAATGTCACCCCGGCGCAGGCCGGGGTCGTTGGCGTTTCGTTTCGACATCGGGGGTAGCTCGCGTCAGGCGGTGCCCGGCAGCCGTCCTGCTGTACGGTCCTCGCTGTCGCGAGGACTTCGCAGGTCCAAACGCCGCCGCGTCTTAGCGCGACACAACTCGTCGACGAGATGGGCCTTGCCCATCTCGTGCACTCAAACAGTGTCGCGGGGTCAGATTGGATTGCGCTGCTGCGCGCTTGCGCGCTCGCTGCTTGCGCCGCGGCGGCGTTTGAACCTGCCGTGACAGAAGGCGCGGCTGCCGGGCACCGCCTGACGCGAGCTTCGTCATCGCGGTTGATCGACCCGTCACCCCGGCGCAGGCCGGGGTGACAGGCGGTGTCGCGC
>DATJJL010000113.1:0-2504 GCA_035492155.1 Ramlibacter sp.
CGCTTCCAGCTGCGCGCACCACACACCGCGCGGGCGCGTTGCTTCGCTCGCGAAGCGCCGGATGTTCGCGTCCGCATCGCACGACCAGGAAAGCAGCAGGCGCACGGCTTCGTCGACATCGCCCGCGATCTTGTCGCGCACAGCCATCCACGCGACTTCGCGCACGCCGAAGTGCGCGTCCGCTGCGAATCGCCGCACGGCGCGCAGCTTCTCATCGAGAGGCATCGCCGCGAACGTCACCCACTGCGCTGCCCAGCAACGCGCGATGTCGCTCGGATGCGTGGCGAGCGCATGTGCGATGGCATCGCGGTCTTCACGCGCTTGAACGACGTCATAGAACGCGCGGGCCACGTGTTCGTGGCGCTTGATCTTGCTGAATGCTTCCAGCATGCCGAAAGTGTCGGCAAGGCGCTCCTCGCTGCCATCGATGCCGATGTGCTGCGCGACGTTGCGCGCGAGGCGCTGCAAGTCGAGCGCGAGAAATTCGTTGAGATTGACCGTGGGCACCAGCCCCTCGTTGATCGCCTCCAGCACCTCGGGCGGAATCTGCGCGATGCGTGCCGCGCCTTTCCGTCCCAGCAGGTGCTCCACCATCAACCGTTGTCCTGCGCGAGCAGCTGCTTGAAGTCGGACACGAGCACCTGCGGTCCCGCGCCATAGCGCGCGTACAGGCGCAGCTGGCCTTTCGTGTCGTACACGTACGTCGCCGCCGAGTGGTCCATGGAGTAGCTGGTGGGCGTGTTGCCGTCGACCTTCTTGTAGTAGACCTTGAAGTCTTTCGCCACTGCTTCCAGTTGCTCGGGCGTGGGCCGCAGCGCGATGAAAGTCGGATCGAAATTGCCCATGTAGCCCTTGAGCACCTGCGCCGTATCGCGCTGCGGATCGACCGTGATAAACACCACCTGCAGCTTGCTGCCTTCAGGGCCAAGCAGTTTCTTGGCTTCGGCGAGTTCGGTCATCGTCGTCGGGCACACGTCGGGGCACTGCGTGTAGCCGAAGAAAAGCGCGACCAGCTTGCCTTTGAAATCGGCAAGGCTGCGCACGCGGCCTTCCGTGTCGGGCAGGTGGAAATCCTTGGCGTAGTCGGCGCCCGTGAGATCGATCGCATTGAATTTCGGCTTCGATTCCGTGCAGGCAGCCACGGAAGCAGCGAGTGCGGACAGGAGCAGGTGACGGCGGTTCATGGTGTTCATGGCAGGTAGTGGTCAACCAAGAGCGCGGCGAAGAGGAGGCTCAGGTGGATGAGCGAAAAACGGAAGGTCTTGCGCGCGAGCGCATCCGAGTAATTGCGCCACAGCCGCCATCCATACAGCGTGAAGCCCCCGCTCAGCACCACGGCCGCGACGAGGTAGAACCAGGAGCTCATTCCGTACGCGAAGGGCATCAGGCACGCCGCAAAAAGCACCAGCGTGTAGAGCAATATCTGCAAACGGGTGAATTCATTCCCGTGCGTCACCGGAAGCATCGGAAGGCCCGACTTGCGGTAGTCCTCCACGCGGTAGAGCGCGAGCGCCCAGAAATGCGGCGGCGTCCACAGGAAGATGATGAGAAAAAGGATCAGCGCCTCGGGACCGACGTTGCCCGTCATCGCGGCCCAGCCGAGCACCGGCGGCATCGCGCCCGATGCACCGCCGATCACGATGTTCTGCGGCGTCAGGGGCTTGAGCACCACCGTGTAGATCACCGCATAGCCAACGAAGGTGGCGAACGTGAGCCACATCGTGAGCGGATTCACCCATGCATACAGCACCCACGAACCGACGCCGCACAAGATCGCCGCGAATGCGAGCGTCTCCCGGTCGCCCAGCTCGCCCTTCGCGGTGGGCCGCCATGCGGTGCGTCGCATCTTCGCGTCGATGCTCTTTTCCACGAGGCAGTTGAAAACCGCCGCCGCGCCCGCGACGAGCCAGATGCCGGAGGACGCAATCGCCATGCCGAGCCAGTCGGCGAGCGTCGGCACGCCCGGCACGGCGAGCACCATGCCGATGAACGCGCAGAACACGATGAGCTGAACGACGCGTGGCTTGGTCAGCGCGTAGAACTGCGAGAAACGCGAAACCGTCGGCGCGGGAACGGCGGCGCTCATGCGGATACCTCGCGCGTTGCGTGCACAGCGACGACCGACGCACGGCTTTCGCATGCAGCCCAGGTCAAGATGCCCACGAGCGCGGCGGCGCCGGCCGTGTGAAGCACGGCCGCGACCAGCGGCCAGCCGAGCACGACGTTCGATATGCCTGTGAAAAGCTGCAATACGGCAATCGTCACAAGCCAACGCACTTGCTTGTTCAGCACTCCCGCTTGATGCATTCGCCACGCCAACACGCCGATCGCGACGAACACCGCCAACGCCATGATGCGGTGTACTTGGTGAATGGCAACCAGTGCATCGAACTCGATCGGCTGACCACCGCCGGTGAGTCCCAGCGGGCGCCACAGCTCGAAGCCCTGCGCGAAATTCATCGCAGGCCACCATTCACCCTGGCACTTCGGGAAGCCCGCGCACG
>DATJJL010000114.1:0-2827 GCA_035492155.1 Ramlibacter sp.
CCTTCGCTTTGCCGCAGCTCGAGGTTCGTGTCCAGGCCCGCATGCACGCGATCCTGCACGAGCTTGAGCGACTCCTGGCGCTGCGCGAGCGTGCGCTTCGCCACGCCCAGTTCGTCGTCGATACGCGCGAGCTGGAAATAAGCACGGGCAACGTTCGTCGACAGCAGCACGCGAGCCGCCTGCGCATCGGCTTCGGCCGCTTGCGCTGTGGTCAGGGCCGCATTCAACGCCGCCTGGTTCTTGCCGAAGAAATCGATTTCCCAGCTGCCGTTCAGCTGCAGCGTATTGACCGTCAGCACGGAGCCACCGATGGGCGGCGGGTAGATGTTGTTCGCGCTGAACTTCTGGCGAGTGGAATCTGCTTGGCCGCCGACTTGCGGCAGCAGCGCGGAGCGTGCGCCTTCGGTCGCGGCCTGAGCCTTGGCCAGGCGCGCTTCCGCAAGCTTCAGGCTCGGGTTGCCCTGCAGTGCCTGCGCGATGAGCTTGTTCAAATTTTCGTCGCCGAAGTCGCGCCACCATTCCGTGGACGGCACGAAGGCCGGTGCGCCGGCCTGCAGCCCGACCGATTCGCTGCTGCGCATCGCCCCGTGCGATTCGATGCCCTTGAAATCGGCGCAACCGGCCAAAAGCACGGCTGCCGCCAGCGCGCTGATCCGCGCGCCGTTCATCATCTTGGTCATTGCTGGGACTTTCCTTCTTCGCGTTCTTGTTGCAGGTCGATGGCAGTGTCGAGGATGCGGCGCAGCAAACCTTTCAGGAGCTGCCATTCGGCTTCGGTGAATCCGCGCATGTGAGTGTTCTGCACGCGGCACAGCACAGTGGGGATCTGCTTTGCGGTGGCGCGGCCTTCCGCGGTGAGCTCGAGATTGACGACGCGCCGGTCCTCGCTGGAGCGAACGCGGTTGACCAGGCCCTTGGCTTCGAGGCGATCGAGTGCGCGGGTCATGGCGCCGGCGTCGAGATTGGAATGCCGGGCCAGTTCGGCCACTGTGGACGCGTGGCCCATGTACAACTTGAGCAACGGCATCCACTGCGCATGGGTCAGGCCGCTGGGCTCCAGCTCATCGTCGACCGCGTCCGTGACGTGCGACAAGATGCGACGCATGAGGTAGCCGATGCTTTCCTCGGGCGACCAGGTCTCGGGCCGGTAGAACGCAGGCGTGCCGGCCGCCGGCGCCGCTTTCGCGGCGTGCTTCAGGGCGCGGCGCGCATGGGAACCCGTGGGTGAGATATTTGCCATGGCAGCTATTTTTAATTGCCTAGGCAGATATTGTCAAGACTTCTATTGCCCCGGCATGCGTAGGGGCAATTCGACACAGCGCGCGATTCAGTCGAGCCGGCGAAGCACGGCCAGCGTGCCGCCCTTGAAATCGTCGGCCGTGAGGGTGGCTTTCAGCGACTTGCATTCGCCCGGCACGTAGAAGACGGGCGGTTGTCCGAAGCGGTCGTACACGCGCTGGTGGCAGCCCTCGCCCGTGACGACGAGGTAGATCGGCTTGTGCTTCAGGTCATCGTCGCTTACTGCCACGCCCGCACTGAAAGGGATGCGCCAGCTGTGGCTGAACTCGTTGCGATAGTCCGGCTGCGTGCCGAGGAAGGAACCGTAACTGCCCCAGCGTGCGAAGCGGTACTTCAGCAGCCCGAGCCGCTTGAGCGTGCTTCCGTCGGGGACATACGCGGCAATGCCCAGAAGCTGCGGGTCGCGCGCTTTCGAGCTGATGTTCATTCGCGCGATGAGTAGCCGCTTGTCCTTTTCCGCGTCGAGGAAGCGCCAGCCATCGCCCCACGAATCGAAGATCCAGCGCTTGGCCAGCGTGAGCGACGTGAGCGACAGGACCATGTCGTCATGCGTCACGGACGGCGTGATGGGCAGCGCCTTGAAACCGAGCGCCGCGATCTTCTTTTCCTCTTCTTCCTGCGTTCGGCGCTGCACGAGGAAGGCTTCGAGGCGCTTGTGCATCTCGGTGGTTTCCGACGCAACGGGGAAGGTATCGGAAAGCTGCTTGAACGCGGCGACCGCTTTCTCTTCGTTCGAGCTGCGGATCGCGCCATCGACTTCCGCCGCCAGCAGTGCGGGCGACAATCGCAGTTGCGCGTTCTCTTCGCGCAGTCGCGCAATCTCTGCGCGAAGCCTGGTCACCTCGTCGGGCCCGGGGTTCGATGCACCCTGCATCGACGGCTTGCACGCAGCAAGCGCGAACACGGCCAGGCCCACGGCCCCCAGGGCACTGCAGGCGCGAAACACGGGACGCGACATCGGCGAAACTCCCAAACAGCGAAACGATTATCGAGCGGCGCTTGCATCACGTGGGGCTCACTCGGCCTCGCTACACTGGCCCGAAATGGCCACCCTCACCCTTCCCGCCCCCGCCGCCAAGGCGTCACCGCGTGCGTTGTCGGGCCTCTTGCCCTTTCTTGCGCCGTACCGTGGCCGCATCGCGCTGGCAGCCGTGTTCCTCGTGCTGGCCGCTGCAGCCACGCTGCTCTTTCCTGTCGCGCTGCGCGGGCTGATCGACGGCGGCCTCACATCGGCGGACAAGGGCAACCGCATCGTCGAGCTGCGCGCGCATTTCCTCGAGCTCTTCGGCGTCGCTGCGTTGCTCGGCATGTTCTCCGCCGCGCGCTTTTACATGGTGAGCTGGCTGGGCGAGCGCGTCACTGCGGATCTGCGCAATGCCGTCTACGCGCACGTGCTCGAACAGAGCCCCGAATTTTTCGAGACAACGCAGACAGGCGAAGTGCTCTCGCGCCTCACCACCGACACCACGCTCGTGCAGACCGTCGTCGGGTCGCAGCTCAGCCTCGGTTTGCGCAACGGCGTGATGGG
>DATJJL010000115.1:0-2223 GCA_035492155.1 Ramlibacter sp.
CGCGGGGTTTTCCAGCAGCGAGCGGATCGCCTGGATGAATTCCGCCGCGTCCATGCCATCCACCACGCGATGGTCGAAGGAGGACGACAGGTTCATCAGCTTGCGCGCGACGACGTTGCCGCCCACGAACATCGGCCGCTCCACGATGCGGTTCACGCCGATGATCGCGACCTCGGGGTAGTTGATGACAGGCGTGGTGACGATGCCGCCCAGCGCGCCGAGCGACGTGATCGTGATCGTCGATCCCTGCAGCTCGTCGCGGCCGGCCTTGCCGGAGCGCGCAGCGTCGGCAAGACGCGCGATCTCTTTTGAGGTGGCCCACAGGTCCATCGTCTCGGCGTGATGCAGCACCGGCACCATCAGGCCGTTGGGCGTTTGCGCGGCCATGCCCAGATGCACGGCGCCATACCGCGTGACCACGCCCTTGTCGTCGTCGAACCTTGCGTTCACTTGCGGGAAGTCGCGGACAGCGAGCACCACCGCGCGTGCGAGCAACGGCAACACCGTGAGCTTGCCGCGCTTGTCACCATACTTCGCATTCAGTCTTGCGCGCAATGCTTCGAGCTCGGTGACATCCACTTCTTCGACATAGCTGAAGTGCGGAATATGGCGCTTGGCCTCCTGCATCTTCTGCGCGATCTTGCGGCGCAGGCCGATGACGGGCACTTCGGTTTCGTCGTCGCGCTGCACGTAAGCGGTGCCGCCGGCGCGGACTTGCGCGGCCTGCCCGCGCGATGCGAGATAGATATCGAGATCCTGCTGCGTGATGCGGCCTGCCGGGCCGCTGCCGTGCACGAACTGCATCTCGATGCCCAGGTCCCACGCGCGGCGGCGCACGGCGGGCGAGGCAATCGGCTTCTCACCCACGGCACGCATCGCGACAGGCGCTTGCACAGGAGGGTGTTGAGGAGCAGGCGGCTGCTCATCGCGCGGGTTGTCATCCCGGCGCAGGCCGGGATCCAGGGGCTTGTCGCTGCCCGAAAGCCGCTGGGCCCCGGCCTGCGCCGGAGCGACAACCGTCGATGCGGCGGGCATTCGCTTCTCATTGCCCGCACCTTCAACCTCGAGCCGGATCAACTCCGCGCCGACGGCGATCGTCTTGCCGACTTCGCCGAGCAGATCGCTGACCTTGCCGCTCACAGGCGACGGGATCTCCACCGTCGCCTTGTCGGTCATCACGTCGGCGAGGACCTGGTCTTCCTTCACTTCGTCGCCAGGCTTCACATGCCATGCGACGAGTTCCACTTCGGCAATGCCTTCGCCGATGTCCGGGGTGCGTATCGTGTATGTGCCCATCGCTCAGCCCTCCATCACGCGCTTCATTGCGGCGCCGACTCGCTCTGGTGTCGGGAAGTACGCCCATTCCTGCGCATGCGGGTAGGGCGTGTCCCAGCCGGTGACGCGCTCGATCGGCGCTTCGAGGTGATAGAAGCAGTTCTCCTGCACGATCGAAAGAAGCTCGGCGCCGAAACCGCTGGTGCGCGTTGCTTCATGCACGACGACGCAGCGGCCGGTCTTCTTCACCGATTCGAGGACGGTGTCCAGGTCCATCGGCCAGATCGAGCGCAGGTCGATGATCTCCGCGTCGATGCCTTGTTCGCGCGCGGCGCATTCGCTCACCCACACCATCGTGCCGTAGGTGACGACCGTGAGGTCCTTGCCTTCGCGGAACACCGCGGCCTTGTCGAGCGGGATGCTGTAGTAGCCCTCTGGCACGTTGCCCATTTCATGCTTCGACCACGGCACCACGGGCCTGTCGTGATGACCATCGAACGGCCCGTTGTACAGGCGCTTGGGCTCCAGGAAGATCACCGGGTCGTCGTTCTCGATGCTCGCAATCAGCAAGCCCTTCGCGTCGTACGGGTTGCTCGGCATCACGGTGCGAATGCCGCACACGTGCGTGAACAAAGCTTCAGGCGATTGCGAGTGCGTCTGCCCGCCATAGATGCCGCCGCCGCAAGGCATGCGGATCGTGAGCGGCGCGGTGAAGTCGCCGGCCGAGCGGTAGCGAAGGCGCGCGGCCTCGGACACGATCTGGTCCGACGCGGGATAGAAGTAGTCGGCGAACTGCACCTCGACCACCGGCCGCAGCCCGTAGGCCGCCATGCCGACCGCGGTGCCGACGATCCCGCCCTCGGAGATCGGCGCATCGAACACGCGCGACGCGCCGTACTTCGCCTGCAGGCCCTCGGTGACGCGGAACACGCCGCCGAAGTAGCCGAC
>DATJJL010000116.1:0-6100 GCA_035492155.1 Ramlibacter sp.
ACGGCGGCCTACGTAGTAAAGATAGCTCGACCACGGATACTCGGCGGGATCGGCCGCCATCCCGGCGCGCACCGGATTCAGGTCGATGTAGACCATGCAGGCGAGCAGGTAGCGCTCGGCCTGAATCAAGGTGGACCGATAGCGCCCCTCCCACAGCGTGCCAGTCCGTTGATGCCGGTCATTGAAATACCGAACATAGCTGCGACCCAGCGCCTGCATCATCTTCGGGACGCCGTCCGCCGACTCCGGCGTTGCAAGCAAATGGAAGTGATTGCTCATGAGCACATACGCGTGAATCGCGACGCTGAACTTCTTCGCGAACTCTTCGAGCAAAGCCAGCAGCTTCTCGTAGTCATCCTTCGAGACGAAGAGCGCCTGGCGGTTATTGCCGCGCTGGATGACGTGGTGCGGATACCCGGGAACGGTGAGTCGCGGCAGACGTGCCATGGATTGGCCTCCTGACCGATCTTAAATTGGAATCTGACCCCAATTAGAAGGGATACCGGACCGCTTCGAGGTCTTGGAGGCCGAACTCCTCGAGGATCGCCTGGAGTCGTTCTGCGGAAGTGCGCTTGCGATGGCCGGTGTAGCTCGCGAGGATGAGCTCGTTTTTCAGGCTGTGCTCCCAGCCCACCAGTTCGGTCACCGTGACTTGATATCCGCGAGCTTCGAGATAAAGGCAACGCAGGACGTTGGTGATTTGGCTGCCCAATTCGCGCGTGTGGAGTGGGTGCCGCCAGAGCTCCGCGAGCGGCGTGCGCGACAGCGCTAATGCCTTGTCTCGGCGCAGGCATGAAGCGATCTCGGCTTGGCAACACGGCACCAGCACCATGTGCCTGGCGTTCCGCGCCAGGCCGAAGGCGATCGCATCATCGGTTGCCGTATCGCACGCATGCAAAGCCGTGACGACATCGATTCGATCCGGCAACGACGAACTCTTCGCAGCATCGGCCGCGCTGATGTTCAGGAAGGACATGCGGTCGAAGCCGAGCCGCTTCGCCAGATCCTGCGACTTTGCGACAAGCTCGGGCCGCGTCTCGATGCCCCAGATGTGGCCGCGCCCCAGCGTCTTGAAGTAAAGGTCGTACAGGATGAATCCCAGGTACGACTTGCCCGCCCCGTGGTCCGCCAATGTCGGCCCGGTCTCGCTTTCGGGGATCTCCTTCAGCACCTTCTCGATGAATTGGTAAAGATGATGAACCTGCTTGAGCTTGCGTCGCGAGTCCTGGTTGATGCGGCCCTCGCGCGTCAGGATGTGCAGCTCCTTCAGCAGCTCGATCGATTGGCCGGATTTGAGATCGAGATGTTCGGCAACGTTCATGACGACGGCCCCACATCGAGTTCGTCCCAGCCCTTGCGGCCGATTTGGCGAAGCGTTTCCATGTTCGTTTCGTAGATCGACTCAGGATGCGGGAACGCCGCCACCGCGCGATCGATGCTCTCCTCGCGCAGAAGATGGATCGTCGGATACGGCGAGCGGTTGGTGAAATTCGTGATGTCGTCTTCCTCGGTACCCTCGAAGTGGAAGTGCGGATGAAAACTCGCCAGCTGGATCAAGCCTTCGAGCCCGCGTTTGCGCAGCATTCGTTCGGCGCGGGCCATGAAGTCGTTGAATTCGAGGAAATCCTGCAAACAGTGCGGCACGACGAGCAATGTCGTTTCTCGCACTTCGGGGTCGACCTGCCCGAGCGCATCGAGTTGCGCCGCGAGCTCGTCCAAAATCTCCGCCGGCGACAGCGCGTTGCCGACCGCAAAGTGCACCAGGCCTTTGACGTGCACGGCCTTCGCAAAGGGACACAGGTTCAGCCCGATGACGGCGCGCTCGAGCCACCGGCGCGTGTCGCGCACGTACACGTCATCGCTCGCGGACATTCAAGCGAACCGGTTCGGCTGCGCGACGATCATCTTGGCAAGCTCGTCCAGCAACTCGTTTTTCACCATCGCAGCAGGATACGTGGTGTTGACGATATCGAAGCCTGCGGCATTCATGATCCTGAAAGCGATCGTGGCCTTGTCATGGTCGGGCGTGACGAGCACATTGCCGCGTGTTTCGGTGATGTAGTCGAACTGCAGCGCGAGCAACTTGTTCTTCTCGGGATCGCGCAGTTCCTTCACCTCATGCTTGACGGGTCCCATCGCCAGGCGAGCCTTCACACGCTCCAGGTCCGGCGGGAAATTCACTTTGACGCTGCCGCCCACGGCTTGTCCGACCTGCGGCACGACACGCCAGCCCATGCCGATCCAGTCGATCACTTCCTTGTTGCGCAGGAACTTCTTGCGCGCATCGACTCGGAAGTCGACCAGCTTCATCGCCGGCCATGGCGTCTTGCCGTCGAGCGTGAACTTCGCTGCCGAGGGCGAAATGACGTTCAGCTGACGTGCGAGATCGCGCAGGTAATACTGGGTCAGGTCGCACGCACGTTCGGCCTGCGCCGTGTTGCCGTCGAGATCGGCAGACACGCGCTCCTGCTGACTTTGCAGTTCTTTGGCTTGCGACTTCAGCTGATTCAGGAAACTCACGGTGACTCACCCTACCCTCGCGTCAAATTGTAGCGACGCGTCCGCGAATTGCACGTGCAATGAAGGTGGAAAGCACCAGGCCGACTGCAGCGCATCCGCCCGTGACGAAGCCGCTCCACTGCCAGCCGCCTGCTCTGGACGCGACAAAGGCCACGAGAGGCGGGCCGGCGAACTGGCCGAAGGCAGACCATTGCTGCATCCAGCCCACGGTAGTCGAGATCGTCGATTCGCCGGGCGCGAATCGCACGGCCAGCGAAAACAAAGTCGCCGGGATCAAGCCGCCAATCATCGAGAACATGAGCACACCCGCGTAGCGAATCGCCCCAGAACCGCCAAAGGTCGCGATACCACCGATGGCCATCGCGACGAATCCCGTTGCGATGAGGTGTTGTGCGCGAACGCCGCGTTGCAGCATGCGACCCGCTGCCACGTTTCCGATCATGTTGACCAGTGCGGCGAGGGATGTTGCTGCGCCCGCCCAGGCCGCGCCGAGCCCCGCTTGCGCATACACCGTCGGCAGGAAGCCGATCACGGACAGCCATTGCGCGGAATAAACGGCAAAGGTCAACGCCACGAGCCACGGGCCGCTCGCCCCAAGAGTTTCACGCAGGCGCTGGGACCAATGCAGCGAAGCCGTTCTCGCAGCGTACCGGACGGGATCTGCGGGAACAAGCACCCACAGCATGATCGCCATGACGAAGGCGATCGCTGCCAGCACGGCCCACCAACCGCGCCAAGTGACAAGCCCCATCACCAGCGGCCCGCATAGCAGCGCGAGCGCTGTGCCGACTGGCATGTAAGCGCCCCACACACCGAGCATCGGGTTCACACGGCCCGGCGCAACCAGGCGTCGAATGAGGCTGGGCGCAGGCATCGACGCGAGCAGGAAGCCCAGCCCTTCGAGCGCACGAAGCAGCATCAACATCGCGGCACTGTCCGCGAACGCGCCGAGCGCACTTGCCAGCGCAAGAAGGAGGAGCCCTGCAATCATCGTTCGCCGGAGTCCGAGCCCGTCGGCGGCCAGGCCGACCGCAACGCCGAGAAGCATTCCTGCAAACTGCACGAGCGAGAGCAGGAACCCCGCTTGCACCAGCGTCACACCGAGTGCTTCGCGCAGCACCGGCAGCGCCGTCGGAAGCTTGCCGACGTGCAACGCTGCCGCAACGCCCCCGGCAACGACGAACAATGCAGGGTCGACGCGCCGCGACGTCACGCGAGCAGCTTGCGCCCGGTGAGGCGTTCGTGTTCACGCGCAGCGAATCGATCGGTCATGCCGGCGATGTAATCGGCGATCGAGCGCGCAACGTCCTCACGCTCGGCGTAGTCGGACGGCATCTGCGCGGGATCTGACGTGTAGGCAACGAAGAGTTCGCGCACGACCAGTTTGGCCTGGCCCGTCACTGCCATCACCTGTGGATGGCGATACAGGTTGTGCAGCAGGAAATGCTTGAGTGCCGACGAAGCCGACGCCATTGCGGCGCTGAACTTCACGAGCGGCGGCGCGCGTCGCGCATCGTCGATGTTGCGCGGCCCTGCGAGTGCGATGGATGCACGCGTTGCATCGATGACGTCGTACACCTGCGCGCTCAACATGCGGCGGATGGCTTCGTAGAGCACGCGGCGGCCACGCAACTGCGGATATTCCTGCAGGGCTTGCGCGCGGTAGCGCTCGAACAGCTCCACGCCTTCGAGTTGCTCGATGGTGATGAGGCCCGATCGCACACCGTCGTCGATGTCGTGTGCGTTGTAGGCGATCTCGTCGGCGAGGTTGCACAGTTGCGCTTCGAGGCTGGGCTGCGTGCGATCGAGAAACCTTCGCGCGACGCCGCCCGGCTCCGCGGCTTCGAGCTTCATCGCGTTTGCACGCGAGCAGTGTTTGAGGATGCCCTCGCGTGTTTCGAAAGTGAGGTTCAACCCGTCGTACTGGGGATAACGCTCCTCGAGCTTGTCGACAACGCGCAGGCTTTGCAGGTTGTGCTCGAAGCCGCCGTTCTCGCGCATGCAATCGTGCAATGCATCCTGCCCCGCATGACCGAAGGGTGTGTGGCCGAGGTCGTGTGCGAGGGCGATGGCTTCGACGAGGTCCTCGTTGAGAGAAAGCGATCTTGCAATGGACCGCGCGAGCTGCGCGACTTCCAGCGAATGCGTCAGGCGCGTGCGGAACAGATCGCCCTCGTGATTGAGGAAGACCTGCGTCTTGTAGACGAGCCGACGGAACGCTGTCGAATGCACGATGCGATCGCGGTCGCGCTGGAATTCCGTGCGAGTCGGCGCGGGCTGCTCGCGCCAGCGCCTTCCGCGCGACTGCGCGGGGTCGCAAGCGTAGGGCGCGAGCTGCATGTCAGGCTGCGACGCTGCAGGACGTGATGACGTCGCGCACCATCGCATCCGGCGCGCCTTGCACGACGGCATGACCGGGCTTGTCGATGACAACGAACTTGATCTCGCCTGCTTCGGCCTTCTTGTCGACACGCATCAGTTCGATGAAGCGATCGGTGCCAAGTGCTGGTGACTTCGTTGGCAACTTCGCTTTCTCGACGATGGCTTCGATGCGATTCGCAAAGGCGGTATCCACGAGACCAAGACGCATCGACAGCTGCGCGGCCATGACCATGCCGCAACCCACAGCTTCGCCGTGCAGCCACTGGCCATAACCGAGCCCCGCTTCGATCGCATGACCGAACGTGTGGCCAAAATTCAGGATGGCACGCAGCCCCGCTTCGCGCTCGTCGGCGCCCACCACTTGCGCCTTGATCTCGCAGCTGCGCTTGACGGCATGCGCGAGCAGCGCAGGCTCGCGCGCCATGAGACCTTCGATGCTCTTCTCTATCCACGCGAGGAAATCCATGTCGGCGATCGGCCCATACTTGATCACCTCCGCGAGGCCCGCACTGAATTCGCGCGGCGGCAATGTCGCGAGCGTGCCGAGATCGCACACCACCAGGCGCGGCTGGTAGAACGCGCCGATCATGTTCTTGCCGAGCGGATGGTTGATGGCTGTCTTGCCACCGACCGAGGAGTCGACCTGCGCGAGCAATGTCGAGGCCACCTGCACGAACGGCACGCCGCGCATGTAGCTTGCGGCCGCGAAGCCGGTCATGTCGCCGACCACGCCTCCGCCGAGTGCGTAGAGCACCGTCTTGCGATCGCACGCATGCGCGAGCAGTTCGTCGAAGATGCGATTGAGCGTCTCCCAGTTCTTGAACTCCTCGCCGTCGGGCAACGCGAGCACACGCACTTGATCGTGCCGGGAAGAGATCGCGCGCTGCAGCCGCTCGGCGTACAGAGGTGCAACGGTCGTGTTCGTCACGATCAGCGCTTGAGCCGAGCGTGGTGCATCGGACCATGTCGCTGCATCGTCGAGCAGGTCGGCGCCGATCAGGATGGCATAGCTGCGTTCGCCGAGGTCGATCTCGACGCGCTCGCAGGAAGAAGCAGGGGACATTCCCCGAGTTTAAGGGTGCGGCGGCAGCGAGCCGTTGAGCTCGAGCTGCATGAGGATCATGTTGACCAGCGTCGGCACCGAAGGGCGCCCCGTCTCGATCACGAAATGCGCCGTCTCGCGATAAAGCGGATCGCG
>DATJJL010000117.1:0-7745 GCA_035492155.1 Ramlibacter sp.
AAGACTATTTGATCGCCATCGAACCATTGTTGCGGGCTTCGCTTGACAGCCCAGCTCATCCATAATGAGCCATGGCCTCGTCCCGCGATGAAGATGAACGCAAAGCCCTGGTGGACGCGTACCAGGCGGCGATGCACAGGGAGCGGGAGCTTTGGGATTTGCTGAGGTCCATGAAGTCCGACACGCCGGGCTACGAGGATCTGTGGAACCAGTGGATGAAAGCTGCGCGTGCCACTGCTGCAGCGGCGAAGAATTTGCGCGAAGCATTTTCTGGTGCGACCCGGCCGGGTGATCTGACCTAGGCTTGTTCCCGGGCCTTCGCGGCCTCGGCCCGTCGACGGGATTGTAGGTTTGGGCCCGATGGCTCGGCAGCGATCAAGCGGGTCGCGACAACAGCTGCACGTAATCGTGATGCGCCGTGTTGATCGTCGACACGCGGTATTCGACGGGCTTGTCGCCGAAGGTCAATGCAGTTCGACGAACCTGCATCACGGGCGTGCCGGTGGCGATTCCAAGGACGCGTGCGGCGGCGCGGACCGCGGCGACGGCACGGGCGCGCTCGAGTGCCTGGGTGACCGTGATGCCGAACTCGGTCTGGTAGAGGTGATAGATGCTGCTCGGGCGCTCGCGAAAGCGTTTTTCGCTCAGGCCCTTGAACATCAGTGCCGGCAGCACGAGGCGATCGTGGATGACGGGTTGGCCTTGCAGCAGCAGGCGGTTTTCGACGAGGAACACAGGGTCGCCCCGCGAGATGCCAAGGGCCTGCGCCGCGTCGTCTTCGACACGGGCTCGTGCAAACGAGAGCAGCTCCAGATTCGGCACTTCGCGCAGGCCGTCGCTGCGTTCGACATGGAAGAAGCCGAACAGGAAACGGTCGATGGTGTGCAGCGCCACAAACGTGCCGCGGCCCTGGCGCCGAACCAGCGTGTGCTCGGCGACCAGCTCATCCACGGCGTGGCGCAAGGTGCCGATCGACACGCCCAGGGCCGCTGAAAGTTCGGCCTCGCTGGGCAGGGCGCCTCCGGCGGGATAGCGGCCGCTTTCGATGGCGCGCAGCAGCGCCAGCTTGACCCGGCGATAAAGAGGCCCGCCCGCGCTGCCCGGAACGACCGCTTCGAAGCCGTGATTGGTGGGACGTCGCATGGCGCGATTGTGGCGCACCTTCGTCGACAAACCCACAGGTCATATAAATGAGTTGTTTGACAGCGGGATTGAGGCGGCTCGACACTGCGACGCGAATCACACGGAAAGGACACAGCAATGATTCATTTCGTACTGCATGACGCGCGCGACAACGTCGCGGTCGTCGTGGTCGAGGGGGTGAAGGCCGGCATGGCGCTGAACGGCTGGATCATGGACGAAGACAAGACGACGAACATCGTCGCCAAACAGGACATCCCGATCGGCCACAAGGTCGCGCTGGCCAACATGAACCCCAACGACACCGTGTTCAAGTACGGCGTCGACATCGGCAAGGTCGTCGCGCCGATCCAGACGGGCGAGCACGCCCACGTCCACAACATCAAGACCAAGCGCTGGTAAGGAGAGCCCCATGTCCGTCATTTCCAAGCAGACCACCTTCATGGGCTACCGCCGCGAGAACGGCCGTGTGGGCGTGCGCAATCACGTCATCATCCTTCCGCTGGACGACCTGTCGAACGCCGCGGCCGAAGCCGTCGCGCACAACATCAAGGGCGCGATGGCGATTCCGCACCCGTACGGGCGCCTGCAGTTCGGCGCCGACCTCGACCTGCACTTCCGCACGCTGATCGGCGCGGGCAGCAACCCGAACGTCGCGGCGGTCGTCGTGATCGGTATCGAGGAGCAGTGGACCAAGAAAGTGGTCGACGGCATCGCCGCCACCGGCAAGCCGGTCTCGGGCTTCGGCATCGAATTGCATGGCGACCACGACACCATCATGCGCGCGAGCAAGGCCGCACGCGAATACGTGCAGTGGGCCAGCGAAAAGCAGCGCACGCCCTGCGAGATTTCCGAGCTGTGGGTCTCCACGAAGTGCGGCGAGAGCGACACCACGTCCGGTTGCGGCGCGAACCCGACCAGCGGCAACGCATTCGACAAGCTCTACGACGTCGGCGCGACGCTTGTGTTCGGCGAGACGTCCGAGATCACGGGCGGCGAAAACATCGTCGCCGCGCGCTGCCGCACGCCCGAGGTCAAGGACCGGTTCATGTTCATGTTCAACCGCTACCAGGCGATGATCGAGCGGCACAAGACGAGCGACCTGTCCGACTCGCAGCCCACCAAAGGGAACATTGCAGGCGGCCTCACGACGATCGAGGAGAAAGCGCTGGGCAACATCCAGAAGATCGGCAAGAAGTGCGTGGTGGACGGCGTCCTCGACAAGGCCGAAGTGCCGACGCACCCGGGCCTGTGGTTCATGGATTCGTCGAGCGCGGCGGCCGAGATGGTCACGCTGTGCGCGGCCTCGGGTTACGTGGTGCACTTTTTCCCCACGGGTCAGGGCAACGTCATCGGCAACCCCATCGTGCCCGTCATCAAGATCTGCGCGAACCCGCGCACGGTGCGCACGATGAGCGAACACATCGACGTCGACACGTCGGCACTCCTGCAGCGCGAACTCACGCTGGACCAGGCGGGCGACAAGTTGCTCGAATCCATGATGCGCACGGTCAATGGCCGCCTCACCGCTGCCGAGGCGCTCGGGCATCGCGAGTTCGTGCTCACGCGCCTCTTCGAAAGCGCCTGAGCTTGCCGCGCATGCAGGTCCTCATCACGGAGTTCATGGATGCGCCCGCGGTCGAGGCGCTGCGGGCGCACCATGAAGTCACGTACGAGCCGCATCTGGTCGACGACATGCCCCGGCTGCTGGCCGAAGCCGCGAAGTGCGACGCGATCATCGTTCGCAATCGAACGCAGGTGCGCGGCGAACTGCTCGCCGCGCTCAAACCTTGCACGGTCGTCGGCCGGCTCGGTGTGGGGCTCGACAACATCGACACGAGCGCCTGCGAAGCCAAGGGCATTCGCGTTTTTCCGGCGACGGGCGCGAATGCGCACAGCGTTGCCGAGTACGTGATCGCAAGTGCCATGCTGCTTCTGCGAGGTGCGTACGCGTCGACGGCCGACGTCGCCGCGGGCCAATGGCCCCGGCCTGCGTTGTCCCAGGGGCGCGAGCTTGCGGGCAAGACGCTGGGCCTGGTCGGTTTCGGCTCCATCGGTCAGCAGACGGCGCGCCTGGCCAAGGCACTTGGCATGCATGTCACGGCTTTCGATCCGGCGCTTGCCGATGCTCACCCGGCATTCGCGCAGCTCGGTGTCACGCCTTGCACGTTCGACGATCTCGTGTCGGCTGCGGATGTCGTGAGCCTGCACATCCCGCTCGTGGACTCCACGCGCGGCCTGTTCGACGAAAGGCGAATCGCCGCGATGAAAAAGGGCGCGATCCTCGTCAACACCGCGCGCGGCGGCATCGCCGAAGAACGCGCCATTGCCGACGCATTGCGCAGCGGCAAGCTCGGCGGAGCGGCACTCGACGTCTTCGCCGAGGAACCGCTCGCGCCCTCACCGCATTTCGCGGGTTGCCCCAACCTGATCCTCACGCCGCACATCGCAGGCCTCACCGCCGAATCGAACGAGCGTGTGAGCAGCCTGGTCGCAAACAAAGTCCTGGAGGCATTGCGCTGATGGCCACCTTGAGTCTTGCCGACGCGGCGGCGCGCGTGTCGGCCGTCCTTCAACGAGCCGGGGCATCGGTGCCGATGGCCGATTCCACCGCGCGCGCTCTCGTGCTGGCCGAAGCTCAAGGCCTTGCTTCGCACGGGCTGAGCCGCGTCGCGCAATACGCCACGCATTTGCGCAATGGCCGCGTGGTGGGCGATGCCGTTCCGGCTGTGCGACACAGCAAGGCAGCCGCGGTGCTTGTGGATGCAGGCGAGGGCCTTGCGTTTCCGGCGTGCGACCTCGCGATTCAGGAAGCCATCGTCCGTGCTCGCGAATATGGCGTCGCCTTCGCAGCGGTGTGCAACAGCCATCACTGCGGTGTCGTCGTCGATCATCTGCGGCCGGTTGCGCACGCAGGCATGGTCGGCCTGGGCTTTACCAATTCGCCTGCGGCGATGCCGGCGGCCGGCGGGCGGCATCCGATATTCGGCACCAATCCTGTCGCAGCCGTTTTCCCGCGCCGCGATTCCGATCCGTTGATGGTGGACCTGAGCTTGTCCGAAGTGGCTCGCGGCAAGCTGATGGTGGCCGCCAAAGAGGGCAAGAGCATTCCGCTGGGTTGGGCCGTCGACCGCAACGGGCAGCCCACGACGGATCCGAAGGCAGGACTCGAAGGCGCGATGCTTCCGCTCGGCGCCGCGACCAGCAGCAAGGGCGCGATGCTCGCACTCGTCGTCGAGCTGCTGGTCACGGCATTGACGGGCGCGAGTTTCGGTTTCGAGGCGTCCAGCTTCTTTGTCGACGAAGGCAATCGCCCGCATCTCGGTCAAGCCTTCATCGTGGTCGATCCCGCTGCGCTTGCCGGATCGGCAGTGTTCTTCGATCGCATCGAAGTGCTCGTTGCCGAAATGCTCGAGGACGACGGCGTGCGCCTGCCGGGCGCACGACGCGAAGCACTGCGACGCAAGGCCGAAACCGCGGGCATCACCGTGCCCGACTCATTGCTGGGAGACGGCTGACGCACACGATCGAGCGTGCAGGCGCGGGCGTGCTTTCCGGTGCTCGCCTGGGCTGGCGGTCGTACACGATGGGTTTGCGCGCGCTGGCGGAAATCGTTCGCGATTCCGCACAATAGGGCCATGCTCCAGAAATCGATCGACGCCCTGTGCCGGCTGTTCGGCATGCTCATGGTCGGCTGCCTTGGCCTCATGGTGGTCATGGTGTTCGGAAATGTCGTGCTGCGATATGGCTTCAACTCCGGCATCACGGTGTCGGAGGAGCTGTCCCGGTGGCTGTTCGTCTGGATGACGTTCCTGGGCGCGGTCGTCGCTGTGCGCACGCATGCGCACCTGGGAACGGACGCACTCATCTCGCGGCTTTCCCCACGGGGGCGCAAGGTGTGCTTCGTGCTCGCCCACCTGCTGATGCTCTATATGTGCTGGCTGATGGCGCTCGGCGGATGGCAACAGACCGTGATCAACTATGCGACCACCAGCGCGGTGATGGAAGCCTCCATGGCCTGGCTCTATGCGAGCGGCGTGCTGTTCGCCGTGCTCGCCGCCGTGATCCTGCTGCACGAATTGTTCAAGCTGCTCACGGGCAAGCTGTCCGCCGACGATCTCGTCGCCGTTCGCGAGAGCGACGACATGCCGACGGGAGAGCAGGCATGACGATTGCCATCTTCCTGGGCGCGCTGCTCGGCGCCATGGCGCTTGGTGTGCCCATCGCCTTTTCCCTGCTCGCCTGCGGCGCGGCGCTCATGTGGCACATGGACAGCTTCGATCCGCAGATCCTCGCGCAGAACACGATCGAAGGCGCCAACAGCTTTCCCTTGCTGGCGGTGCCGTTCTTCATGCTGGCCGGCGAGATCATGAACGCGGGTGGCCTGTCGCGCCGCATCGTCAAGTTCGCGATGACGCTCGTCGGCCACGTGCGCGGCGGCCTGGGATACGTGGGCATCATGGCCGCGGTGATCATGGCGGCGCTGTCGGGGTCGGCTGTGGCCGATGCGGCGGCGCTCGCGGCCTTGCTGCTGCCGATGATGAACCGCGCGGGCTACGACGGCGCGCGTTCGGCGGGCCTCCTGTCGGCCGCCAGCATCATCGCGCCCATCATCCCGCCTTCGATCGGTTTCGTCGTGTTCGGCGTCGCCGCGAACGTGTCGATCTCCAAGCTGTTCATGGCGGGCATCTTTCCCGGCGTCATCCTGGGCCTTGGTTTGTGGGTGACGTGGTGGTGGCTGGTACGCAAGGAGAAGATCGAGCCGCTGCCCCGTTCCAGCAGGCAAGAGGTGATGCGCGCGTTCAAGGACGCTACTTTTGCCCTGGGCATGCCCATCATCGTCGTGGTCGGGCTGAAGTTCGGCGTGTTCACGCCGACGGAGGCCGCTGTGGTCGCCGCCATGTATGCGCTGGTGGTTTCGATGGTCGTCTATCGCGAACTGAAGTGGTCGCAGCTGTATGGCCTCTTTCTCGCCGCTGCGCAGACGACCGCGATCATCATGTTCCTCGTGGCGGCCGCGATGGTCTCGGCCTGGATGATCACGGTCGCGAACCTGCCCGGCGAGCTCGTCGCGTTGCTGCAGCCGATGCTCGATCGCCCGACGCTGCTCATGTTCTCGATCATGGTGGTCACGATGCTCGTGGGCACGGCCATGGACATGACGCCCACCATCCTCATCCTGACACCGGTGTTCATGCCGCTGGTCAAAGCTGCCGGCATCGACCCGGTTTACTTCGGCGTGCTCTTCATCATCAACAACGCCATCGGCCTCATCACGCCGCCCGTCGGCACGGTGCTGAGCACGGTGGCGGGCGTGGGCAAGGTCAGCATGGACGCCGTGACTCGCGGCGTGTGGCCGTTCATGGTGGCGCAGTTCGTCGTGATGTTCCTGATGGTGTTCTTCCCGCAACTGGTGACCGTTCCGGCGCACTGGTTCTACGGGTAAGCTCGCGTTCCAAAGGAGACTGCCATGAAAAGACGCTCGCTTGCCATCGCCGCTGCGGCATTGCCCGTCGCGTTTTCCGTGCGCGCACAAACCCGCACGATCAAGTTCGCGAACCAGAACGCCAAGGGCCACCCGGTCGTGACGGGGATGGAAAGGTTCGCCGAACTCGTCGAAAAAAATTCCGCCGGGCGCCTCAAGGTGAACGTGTTTCCCGGCGGCGCACTCGGCAGCGACCAGGCCAACATCTCTGCGCTGCAGGGCGGCACGCTCGAGATGGCGGCGATGAACTCGGGCATCTTCGCCAGCGTCGTGAAGGAGTTTGCGATCTACGACTTCCCGTTTCTCTTCGGCAACCCGAAAGAAGCGGACGCGGTGGTCGACGGCCCGGTCGGGCAGTCGCTGCACCAGAAGCTCGAGGAAAGAGGCCTTGTCGGCGTCGCTTACTATGAACTGGGTTTCCGCCAGCTCACGAACAGCAAGCACCCGGTCGCGCGGATCGAAGACATCGCGGGCCTCAAGCTGCGCGTCATCCCGAACCCGATCAACATCGACTGGGTGACGGCACTCGGCGCCAACCCGACGCCGCTGCCATTTCCCGAGCTGTATGCGGCGCTTGAGCAAAAAGCCGTGGACGGCCAGGAAAACCCGGTCGCGACGATCCAGGGCGCGAAGCTGTTCGAAGTGCAGAAGTACATGACGATCACCAATCACCAGTACAACCCGCAGTCGGTGGTGGTCAGCAGGAAGTTCTGGGATTCGCTCAGCGCCGACGACAGGAAGGTCGTCGCCGACGCGGCGCGCGAGTCCGCGAAGTACCAACGCGAGCAGTCGCGTTCGGCCGCATCCGGCATCCTCGAGCAGCTGAAGAAGGAAGGCATGCAGGTCACCGAGCTGCCGCCCGCCGAAGTGGCCAAGATGCGCGAGAAGATGAAGCCCGTCATCGCCAAGCATTCGGCAACCGTTGGCGACGCGACGGTAAAGGCAGTGATGGCGGAGCTGGACAAGGCGCGCAGGTAGGCCACAGCGATGCGCATCGACGGCAACACCGAGGTCATCGCGCACCTCGGCTTTCCGACGCACAGCTTCAAGGCGCCGCTGATCTACAACCCGTACTTCGAAGCAGCCGGCATCAACGCGCTGGTTGTGCCGATGGCCTGCG
>DATJJL010000118.1:0-5835 GCA_035492155.1 Ramlibacter sp.
TTGCTGCTCGCGCGCCGCGCGGCCAGTTACGTGCTGCGCCTGTCGGACGAGGCACCTGTCAACCGGCATCGCCCTTCCGTCGACACCTTGTTCCGCTCGATGGTCGATGCGGCGGGCGATGACACGATCGCATTGCTGCTCACGGGCATGGGCGACGACGGCGCGCAGGCGCTGCTTTCGCTGCGCACCGCGGGCGCGACGACGATCGCCCAGGACGAGGCCACCAGCATCGTCTTCGGCATGCCGCGGCAGGCCATCGAGCTCGGCGCGGCATGCGAAGTGCTGGGCCTTCCCGAAATAGCACCGCGCCTGCGCACGCTCACGCGCCGGGCCGGCAGGAATTCCCAGTTCAACGAAATCTGATCGAGGAGTGAATCAATGTTCCAGAAAACCACCATCACGCAGCGTCTGCTCCTGGGTTTCGGGGCGGTCATCGGCCTGCTCGTCGCCGTCGTGGCGGTGGGTCTGGCCTACCTCAATTCGCTCACGCACCAGGTCGATATCGTCGCGAACGACCGCATACCGCAGGTCACCGCGGCCGGACGATGGGAGTCCTCCGTGCTGCGCGCGGCGCGCGACTTGCAGACCGTCTTCGTGCTCACCGATGCGACCGAGCAGCAGCAGCAGATCGCGTCACTGAAGGTCGCGCGCGAAGAACAGGCGAACCTCGCGGCGCAAATGCGCGACTTTGCCGTGACAGACCAGTCGCGTGTGCTGATCGACAAGATCGAGCTTGCGCGCAAGGCGTGGGTGCAAGCCGAGTCTGAAGTCATCGCGCAGGTCGAAGCGGGTCATATCGACGACGCGAAGACGCTGATGCAGGGAAAGGCCCGCAATACGCAGGGCGAATACCAGGCCGCGATCACCAAGTTGTCGGAATCGTTCGGCGACGAGGCGCGGCAGATCGCGCGCGATTCCGCATCGGCCTACCAGCGCAGCATCGGTGCATTCGTCATCGCGGCGCTCGTGTGCGTGGCCGCGGGCATTGCGATCGCGCTCTTGATCTCGCGCAGCATTCGCAGGCAACTTGGAGGCGAGCCAGAATACGCGCGTGCCGTCGTCAAACGCGTGGCGGGCGGTGACCTCACGGTCGACGTGAAGCTCGCGGCCGGCGATCAACATAGCCTGCTTGCCGCGATGAGCGAGATGGTCGTGGGGCTTCGCTCGATGGTGGGCGAGACCGCGCGCGGTGCGCAATCGGTCGCCGACACCAGCGCGCAGATCGCGCAAGGCAACCTCGATTTGTCGCAGCGCACCGAAGAGCAGGCGAGCACGCTCGAGGAAGCCGCGGCATCGATGGAAGAACTGACGGCTACCGTGCAGCACAACGCACAGAACGCGAAGCAGGCAAGCACGCTCGCTTCGGAAGCATCGGAGACGGCACGCAAGGGCGGCCTCGCGGTCGACGATGTCGTGAACACGATGGACGAGATCCTCGACACCTCCAAGAAGATCGGCGACATCGTCGGCGTGATCGATGGCATCGCGTTCCAGACGAATATCCTCGCGCTCAACGCCGCGGTCGAAGCAGCGCGCGCCGGAGAACAAGGTCGCGGCTTCGCCGTCGTCGCTTCGGAAGTGCGCAACCTTGCACAACGCAGCGCTGCTGCGGCCAAGGAGATCAAGGGCGTGATCGCCGAATCCACGAGCAAGGTGGAAGCGGGCTCGGCCCGGGTCGATGCTGCCGGCCATGCGATGACGGGCGTTGTGCTGTCGGCCAAGAAAGTGACGAACCTCATCTCCGAGATCGCGGCTGCAAGCCAGGAGCAGAGCATGAAGATCTCGCAGGTGAGCACGGCCGTGAAGCAGATGGATACGGTCGTGCAGCAGAACGCTTCGCTGGTGGAAGAAGCCGCCGCCGCCACGGAATCGATGAAGGACCAGGCAAGCAGCCTGCTTTCCATCGTCTCGCGCTTCCGGCTCGATGACACGCCGCATGCCGAACCGACGCCCGCCACGCTGATCGAAACGCAGAAGGCGGCAATGGAGCACACGCCGATCCGCCTGCGGCCCGCTGCCGCAGTGCCCTATTCGCCGGGGTTCAAGAAAGTCGGCGCGAAGGGCTGGAAGGAGTTCTAGTTTTCAAGGTTTTTCAACTCCAACGCCCTGACCACGTTCTTCGCCACTGGAAATATCCGGTCGCCTTCCCGCGGCTCGATGCGATGCATGCCCGTGAAGCTGCCGAATGCGGGCAGCACGCCAACGTCGTCGCCGAGCCAGAAGCACGGCAGGCGCAGGCGCTGGAAAGCGCGCCCGCTCACGCTGATGCACGGATGCCAGTGACCCGCCAGCACATAGGCACCTGCGACGGGCTTCGGGTGATGGCAGAGCGCAAAAGGCCCGAGCGGCAATGGCTCGTCGACGACGCGAATGTCCAGCGATGACGGCGGATCGCCCGCGCGATCGTCATGGTTGCCGCGCACGAGCGTGAGGTCGAGCGCGGCGTTCTGATCGCGCCACTCCTTCAGAACACCGAGCGTTCCCGCAGCGTGCGACCTTTTCGAATGCAGGAAGTCGCCGAGGAAAACGATCCGCTTCGCGCCGGTGTCGCGCACCGCGTCGGAAATCGTGGCCAGCGTCTCGGTCGTCGTGCCGCTGGGCACCGGAACGCCCAGCAGGCGAAAACTCACCGCCTTGCCGAAATGCGCATCGGCAACGAGGAGCGTGTGATAGTCGCAAAGGAAGGCTGCGCCGCTCGGATGAAGAACGACGTCTACGCCGGCTAGAGAGATACGAAGCATGAACTGCCGCCAACGACCCCGGCCTGCGCCGGGGTGACAAGGCTCAAAGCATTTGGGACAGGCAAGCCTCGAGGTGTTCCGACGGTGCGCGCTTGAACCCGGACCGTGCGAAGCGCTGGAGCCGCCCGACGATGAACGCCGTGAGAAGCGACGCGCGCACCTGCGCATCGGCGCTGGGTGTGGCGGAAGCCTCGCCCTCCGCCGCCGAGCGCAGGCTTTGCTTGAGCGAGGACTCGACCTTGTCGAAGAAAAGGTTCATGCGGTGCTGCAGGCGCTCGTTCTCATACACCAGCGCATCGCCCACCATCACGCGCGTCATGCCCGGATTCTTTTCGGCGAACTGCAGCAGCATCCCAACCGTCTTGGCAGCTTGCGCGGCGCCGGCGGCTTCGCGTTCCGCGATCTGGTTGATGAGCGTGAACACGCTTTGCTCGATGAATTCGATGAGGCCTTCGAACATCTGGGCCTTGCTGGCGAAGTGGCGGTAAAGCGCCGCCTCGCTCACGTCCAGTTTCGCCGCGAGCGCGGCCGTGGTGATGCGCTCGGAGCCGGGCTGCTCGAGCATGGTGGCCAAGGCCTGGAGGATCTGCACGCGCCGCTCGCCGGGCTTGGGCCGTTTGCGTGAGGGGGCGACTTCCTGGGCAACGGGGGTTGCGTCGTCGGAGTGGCTGTCGGGCGCGTCGGACATGGTTGGAGCGGGAATGGTTGAGGTCATTCTCGCACAGCGCCACGCCCGGGTTTTTACGGGTTCCCAACCAAGTGCGCGCTTACCCCGGCATCGAAAGCGTGACCTTCAGGCCGCGCCCGTCCGAACCCGGGCCAAGAGCGAGGCGGCCGTGATGCAGCCGCGCGATCTCGTCGGCGATGGCCAACCCGAGGCCGTTGCCCTCGCCTTGCGTGCCCTGCACACGGTAAAAGCGCTGCAGCACGTTGTGGCGTTCGGCGGCGGCGACGCCGGGGCCGTCATCCTCGACTTCGAGAAAGCCTGTGCCGTTGTGGCGGCCGCAACGGATGGTGATCGTCCCTCGCGCCGGCGTGTACTTCACCGCGTTGTCGACGAGATTGGAAAGCGCTTCGCGCAGCAGCCACTCGTGCCCGTTGACCTGCGCCGGGCCGGCGTCCAGGCCCAGGTCGATGTGCTTGGCCGCCGCGGCATCGAGGTGCTGCTGGAGAATGTCCTCAGCCAGCGACTTGAGGTCCACCGGCTGCATCGGCTGGGCGTGCATGGCCGCGTCGGCTCGCGACAGCGCGAGCAACTGGTTCGCAAGTTGCGACGTGCGCCGCGTCGCATTTCGAAGCTTCGTCACTTCATCTGCCGCGAGCCGCACCGTGCGATCGCCGCCCGGCAACGCGTTCGCGGCCTGAGCCCAGGCCTCCACTTGCGCCTGCAGGCCTGCAAGCGGCGTGCGCAGCTGGTGCGCCGCATCCGCGACGAATCGGCGTTGGCTCTCCGCCTGCGCGTTGACCAGCTCGAAGAGGCGGTTGAGCGAATGCACGAGCGGCCGCACTTCCTCGGGCGACGCGCTCTCGTCGAGCGACGACAGGTCGCGCGGCGAACGCGACTCCACGGCTTCGCGCAAATCGAGCAGCGGCTTGAGCGCGCGCTCGACGGCCCATCGCATCGCGAACGCTGCGATCGTGAGCAGCACGAGATTCGGCAGCATCACCTTGATGAGGATGGAGCGCGCCCACTGCTGGCGCGGGTCCGACCCGTCGGCGAGAACCACGACCACTTCGCCGATCACGGTCGGTTCCCGCTGGCGCACGATGCGCCATGTCGCGCCCGACTCCTCCTCGCTGTGGAACTCGGGCTCGGCAGACGTTGGCGCAAAGTCGCACAACCATGCATCGCCGCGAAGCATCGTGCCGTCGAGATCACAAACGGCGTAGGCGGACGACCGCCGCAGCAGGAATTCCTCGATGGGCGGTGCCAGCAGCATCACGGGCGGGGCGCCCTCCGTCTTGCCTTCGCCGATGATCGAGTCGGCCAACAGCGGCAACAGGCCGAGCAGCCGCTGGTCCTGCTGGCCGGCCACGCTGCCGGCGGCGCGATAGTCGAACCACGCGTTGACCATCGCGAGCAGCAGCAGCGGGACGAGCAAAAGGACGAAGAGCCTTCGCCGCAGGCCCGACGTCATGCCGAGCGCAGCACTCGCGCGGCGCCGGCGCGGCATGAAACCGAGTTTCACTGGGGCAGCAGTTCGAGGCGGTAGCCGAAGCCGCGGATCGAACGCAGCGCAACGCCGTGCGGCTCGAGCTTGCCGCGAAGACGCGAGATGTAAACCTCCACCGCGTTCGGCGTGATCTCCCGGTCCCAACCCGTGAGCGCCTGCAGCAGCTTTTCCTTGCTGGCGGGCTTGGGCGCGTTGATCAGCAGGTACTCGAGCACTGTCCACTCTCGCGGGCCGAGTTCGAGCGTGGTCTCTTGCGTTCCACTTTTCACCGACGCGCGGCGATTTGCGGTATCGAGTTCGATCGGTCCGAATGACAGCACCGCGGTCGTCGCGGCCTGGGAGCGCCGCAAGAGCGCGCGCAGTCTCGCGAGCAGCTCGGGCAGCTCGTACGGCTTGACCATGTAATCGTCGGCGCCGAGATCGAGGCCCTGCACACGATCGTGCAACGCATCGCGTGCCGTGAGGATCAGCACCGGCATCGCGTGGCTCGCCATGTCGGAGCGCCGCAGGCGCTTCGTGAGCTCGAGCCCGTCCATGCGCGGCAGGCCGATGTCGATGATGGCGGCGTCGAATACCTCGGTGCGCAGCACCTCCTCGGCGCGCTCGCCGCTGCCGACCCAGTCGACGGTGTAGCCGGCGTCGGTGAGCCCCAGCTTGATACCGCTGGCAACCATGACGTCGTCTTCGACGAGCAGCAGGCGCATGATCAGTCGCTCGCGATGTCGCTGCCGAAACCATAGCGGCAATCACTGCGGGGTGGAAGCGGGGCAGCCGCGGATCCGGCTTTGCCGGGCCGCTGGTTGCGCCCCCTTGAGGGGGAGGCGCCGCAGGCGCTTCGGGGGTGGGCCATCAATGCGACCGGATCATGGTGCCGTACGCCTGATCCGTGAGGATTTCCAGCAGCATGGCATGCGGCACGC
>DATJJL010000119.1:0-7100 GCA_035492155.1 Ramlibacter sp.
ATTGGCGCTCGTTGCGCCGTTCAGCACGGCGCCGACGATGGTGACGCCGAACTGGCGCAGGTCGTCCGCGAGATGCGCGACGCGCGGCACGGAGGTGGCATCGCGGCAAGCGAGCATCAAGGCCGCGCCGGCGCGCGCCGCGATCGTGCCGGCGTCGGCCCAAACCGAGCCCGCGGGCGTGTCGACAAGGATCACGTCGTAGCTCGCGCGCAGCGCTTGAATGAGGCGCGCGAAACCCGGGCGCGACAGCAACTCCTGCGGGTTCGGCGGAACAGCGCCAGAGGGCAGCACCCACAAGCCCGGCAGCGCCTTCACTTCGTGCACCGCTTCCCATCCTGCGCGGCCCGAGAGCACCGTCGACAAACCCACGCGCCCCGTCAGCCCGAAGATCTCGTGCTGTCGCGGACGGCGCAGGTCGGCGTCGATCAAGAGCGTGCGCTTGCCCAGTTGCGAGAAGAGCACTGCAAGGTTCGCGGTGATGTAGCTGCGGCCTTCACCGGGGCCGGGGCTTACCACCGCAAGCGCGGCCTGGCGCGCGTCGTTCTCGAACCAGCGCAACATCAGCTGGCTGCGCAGCGCGCGAAGATGCTCGACGGCGTCGCTGTCCGGATCGGTTGCCGCGACGAGCTCGCTAGCGAAGCCGGAATCCGGCGCGAGGTAGGCGACGCCGAACTGCAGCGCGAGCGCGCGCTTCACATCCTCTTCGTCCAAGAGGCCCATCGCCATGCCCGACTCGCCGAAGAGCAGGCCCGACTTGCGCTGGTATTCCAGGATGCGCGGGATGTCGTTCTGCTGCAGCGCACCGGCCTGCACGAGGATCGCGCCTATCGGCTGCGCAGCCTCGCGCGAAGGCACTTCGATGTCGAGCTCCGTGAGGTCCGTGCGGTTGGGCAGCGGATAGATTTGCGTGTTGCTGCTGGTCATGCTGCGTTCCTCGCAAGGGCAAGCCGGCGCGATTGCGGTGCGCCAAGGCGCAGGGGTGAATATCGCGACGCGTTCGCCGCGGGAACCGTCGCGAGGATCGGCAGGTGCGTGACCATCGAGAGATCCGCGACCGTGCGCACGCGGCGGTTGGCGAGTTCGGCCATCAGCGCACCGGCGACGCCAAGCACGCCGCCCACGGCGAGCGCAAGCAGCATCGCCTGCGTGGCCGACGGGCCAATCGGGTCGAGTGGCTCCACGGCCGAGGCGAGCTTCATCACGTTCGTCTGGTTGCTCATGGCCTGCAGGCGGGCCTGCGCGGCGCTGGATGTCACGGTGTCGAAGGCCTTCTGCGCGGAATCGACGTCGGCCTTCAGCAGGCTCATTTCGGCGCGCTGCTTGTTCATCGACAGCACCTTCTGCTTTTGCTCGGCGATGGCGGACTGCAGCTCCCGAACGCGCGCGGCGCGTGCCTCCGCCGAATGCGCAGCGGTGACGCCGACGCGCGCCGATTCCTCGCCCAGCCGGTTCTTCATCGCGGCCAGCTCGGAATTCATGCGCAGCATCTCGGGGTGGCGCGAGCCCATCGTGGCCGAGGCCTGCGCGATCTTTGCCTCGAGCCGCGCGACATCCTGCCGCATGTTGTTCACGAGCGGGCTCGAATCCGAGGCGCCCGCGGCCGAGCCGCCGACGCCGCGCGACTGCGCGACAGAAAGCTGCTGCAGCAAGTCATTGAGGCGCGTCGTCTCGAAGTCGGCCTTCTCGTCCGCACTGACGATGCCCGCCTTCTCCTGGTAGGCGCCGAGCTTTTGCTGCGCTGCCTCGAGGCGGCTGCGCGAGTCCTTCACCTGCTCGTCGAACCAGACGGTGTATTTCTTCTGCGGATCGGTTTTGATGTCGAGATTGGTTTCGAGATAAGCCTGCGCGAAAGTATTGGCCACGCGCGCGGCGACTGCGGGCGAGCGCCCCGTCCATGTGATGTTGATGATGTTGCTTTCGCGTGCGGGCTTCACCTCCAGCCGCTGCTGCAGCACCTCGGCGATCCAGCGGTCGGGATGGCCTTTCTTCTGCGCCTCCTCGCGCCAGCCCTTCATCGGCTGCTCATTGGGCGGCAAAAGCTGCGCCACGCGCTGGGCCACGCGGTCGCTCTTGATGATGTCGATCTGCGTCTGCATGAAGCTGGGCGCCACCATGCCCTGCATGTACTGCCACGACGCGGCGCGGGTCGGGTCCTGCTGCTGCACGTCCACCAGCACCGGCGCGGTCGCCTTGTAATTGGCAGGACGCATCAGCACCCAGGCGAGCGCGAGCAAGAGGACGCCGAGCAGGATGGTGCCGGCCAAAGCGCGCCGTGCACGCAGAATCGCGAAAAATTGGGACAGGCCCATACTGCTTTCTCCAGAGTTAAGTCCACCCCCGAAGCGCCTGCGGCGCCTCCCCCTCAAGGGGGCGCCACCAGCGGCCCGGCAAAGCCGGTTCCACGGTGGCCCGCGAAAGAAGAGGATTGATCGAGGTCAAAAGATGCTTTCGCGCACCACGAGCACATCGCCGGGCCTCACCGCGTCGGTCAGGCGCGGGTCGATCGTCACCTTCCGGCCGTCGGGCTGGGTGCGTGTGATGCGAATCCGGCCCATGCTGCCGCGGTTCGTGATGCCGCCGCCGGCCGCCACGGCCTGCTGCACGGTCATGCCGCGCTCTATCCGGTACGTACCGGGCTTTTGAGCTTCGCCGGAAATATAGAAGGTGGGCGCCTTGGCGACGAAAATCGTATCGCCGGGCTGCAAGGTCACGTCGTCGGTGCTTTGGCCCGCGAAGAGCGCCTGCACGTCGACTTCCTTGCGGAAAGGCTGGCCATTGCGCGTACCGGTGACCACCACGCGATCGTCACCGTTCTGGTTGACACCGCCTGCTGCGGCGAGCATCTCGCTCACGCGCACGTTGGTCGTCTCCAGCGGAAAGCGCCCGGGTTTGTTCACCTCGCCCAGCACCGCCACCTGGCTGCCGCGCACGGTGGCCACATTGATGCTTACCTGCGGCGCCTTGAGGATGTTCGCGTCGCGAAGGCCTTTCGCGACGCGCTGCTCGGCCTCACCGACGGTCAGCCCGCCGAGCTGGATCGGGCCGACCAATGGATAGTTCACCACGCCGCTTTCCGAGACGCGCACTTCGAACGAAAGCTCAGGGTTCTGGTAGACCTGCACCTTGATCGAATCGCCCGCGCTCAACCGGTAATCGCCGGACCTGGCCGCGTCCTGCTGCGCGGATGCAAAGCCTCCTGCGAGGGCCAGGACTGCAACCCCTATCGTGGAACGGACAAGCCTCGGCAATTTCATGTGTGAACTCCCTTCGATATCTCTAGTACCAGTAACTGGCCTTCACCCCGTAGACGTTGGCCGTGTAGCCGGCGTTGACGGACGAGCGAAGCTTTTCGCGGCGGATGTAGCCCGACACGAGGATGGTGCGCAGCGCCTGCCAATCCACGCCGACGCCCAGCGAATCGATCTTGTCGCTGCGGCCTACGTCGAAGAGCGATGCGCCCGAAATATCCTTCCACTCGCGGCGCGTGTAGTCGTAGCGCGCGTTGAACGACGTCTTCGCCGTTGCCTGCCACACCGGCGAGATGAAGAAGCGGTCGCTGTCGACATGCCCGCCGTCAGCCAGGCCCGACGCGCTGATGTCGTGCATCCAGCCTCCCTGCAAACGCGTCTTGCCCGTGACGTTCCAGTTCACGTTGAGCGCGCCGCGCATGCCGCTGAAATCGAGCTGCGGCGCCGCGTTGTGCTCACGCTTCACGTGCGAGATGCGGCCGTCCACCGTCGTCTTGCCGCTATACGACCAGCGCGCCGACAGTTCGACCTCCTGCTCCTTGAAGTCGCTGTTCAAGGTGGCGAAGCTCGCGAACGTCGGATCCTTGTAGCTGCCGGTGCCGTGCTTGTAGCGCAGTGCGGCCGAAGAGCCGGATGCTGCCTGGTAGCCCACGCCCGCCTGCCAGTAGGTAATGTCGGGCAGGCCGTCCCAGCTGAAAGGCTCGTTGCTTTCCGCGCGGTAGTGCGATGCACCTGCAAGCAGCTGCAGGGCGCTGCCGAGATCGAACGCGCCTTCGGCCAGCTCGGTGCGTTCCGTGCGCTTGCCGATCAGGTTCGTTGCGCTGACGGGGTCGGTCACCACTTCGCGGTATTGGCGGCGGTCCGCGCTCACGGTGCCGTGCAGGCGCGGCGTGACGCTCCAGTCCCACGCAAGGTTGTAGTTGAGGGTGTTGAAATTCAGTTCCGAATGGCTGCTGTATCGCCACGTGTCCCATTCCACGTCGGCGCGCAGGCGCTGCAGGCTGAATTGCTTGTTGTACTTGAGGCCCAGGCCCGCGGTCCACGCCGTGTCCGACGGGCCGTTGCTCGTCTGGCGCAGCACGTTGCTGTCATGTTCGACACCGAGCCGCGCACCGACATGCAGGCCCTCTTCGTTCGATGCGTCCTGCGCGAAAGCGGCGGGGGCAACCATGATGAGCGAGGCGGTGGTCGCGATGGCGAGGCGGCCGGTGATGTGAAGTTTCTTTCTCAAGATTATTCTCCGGTTGATGTTGGCGAAACGATAGGGCAATCGCAATGGTCCGGTCGCACTATAGTCCAGTCAATAAGCCGAAGCATCCTTGAAAACCAGCCTGATCGTTCTCATGACGATCAGCAAATCGAGCCTCAAGGACCAGTTGCGCAAATAGTCCAGGTCGCATCGAATGCGCCCTTCCATCTTCTCCAGGGAATCGGTCTCGCCGCGAAAGCCGTTCACTTGCGCCCAGCCGGTGATGCCCGGCTTGACCTTGTGGCGAACCATGTAGCTCTTGATCAGCCCTCGATAAAGCTCGTTGTGCGCGACCGCGTGCGGGCGAGGCCCGACGATGCTCATGCGGCCTTGCAGCACGTTGACGAACTGCGGCAGCTCATCCATGGAAGTTCGCCTCAGGATGCGGCCCAGCGGGGTGACACGGTCATCGTTCTTGCGCGCCTGCTCGATCTTGTCGCCGTCTTCGGTCACGCGCATCGAGCGAAATTTGTAGACGAGGATCTCCTCGCCATCGAGCCCATAACGCCGCTGCCTAAATATCACCGGGCCGGGAGACGAGAGCTTCACTGCGAAAGCGATGCATACAAGAATCGGCGAAATCAGAACAAGGATGAGTAGCGCGAGCACAACATCCTCCAGCCGCTTGAGCACACCTGCGGGGCCGCGAAACGGTGTCTCGCAAACCGAGATCACGGGTAGCCCGCACACCGAATCCGTGCGGCCCTGGATCAGGTCCGTGACGAACATGTCAGGCACGAAGTAGACCGAAGCCGTCGTGTCCTTCAACGCGTCGAGCAGTTCCTTGATGCGAGGCTGCGAGGCCATCGGCAGCGACAGGTAAATGAGCTGGATGCGGTGGGCTTTCACGTAGGCAGCGATCTCGCAGATGCGGCCGAGCATCCTGTGGCGGCCCGTGCCGAACTGGCGGTCGGGCGTGCGGTCGTCGAAGAAGCCCACCATCTCGATGCCCGCATAAGGAGCGGACGTGAGCCTATCCGCGAGCGAGGCACCTTGCTCGTTCATGCCGACCACCACTGCGCGCAGCGGCGGGCCTTGCAATCGCACGAGGTGCGGCGCCGCGATGCGCAATGCCCAGTGCGCCGCCAGCTGCGTCGCCGGCGCGAACCACAGCCAGTTCACCACGACGGTCGCCGAAAACTCGTAGATGTGTTCGGTGGCAAAGCCGAGCGCGAGCAGCAGACCGGCCGTCCAGCCCCATCCGAGCAGGATGTTGAGCACGACGCGATCGGGTGGCGAGCGCAGCAGCGACCGGCCGGGGAAAGCAAGCGCGAAAGCGACGATCGACGCAAGCAGCCACGACGCGGTGATCTCGCCTTCGAACCACCACACGAGGAACCACAGCGAGAGCACCGTGATCGCGGGCTCGAGGATCGCCTCCAGTGCGAGCAGCAGGCGGCTTTGCGCCAGCGCCGTCGCGGCGGCGGCGGAAGGCAGGCGGGGCACCGCCACTTGCAGTGCCGGCTTCACTTCATGCATGCGCGTGCATCCTTTCGAGCTTGGCGACCGCTTGCGCGCGGTTCGTCACATCGAGCTTGCTGAAGATGCTCTTCATGTGGTTTTTCACGGTGAACTCGCTGATGTCGAGGATCATTCCGATCTCCGGATTCGTCTTGCCCATCGCCACCCAGACCATGATCTGCCGCTCGCGTTCGCTCAGCGCCGACACACGCGCCGCGTTGCGGTGATGAACGTCAAAGCGAGAGCATGGCGCGGCGCGAACGGGCGCGGGCGGCATCTGTCGTAACGCCGTGTCTATGAATGGAAGCAGGAGTTTCAAAGCCTGGGGGGCTGCCTGCGGCAACTCCCCTTGGCGGCTGAGCGCGACGAAGATGCGCTCGGCCCCATGGCGCGTCTGCCTGATGCCGTGCACGAGCGCCGTCTTGAATGTCTTGATGGCTTCGGGCGCAGCGCCATCGCCCAGCCCGCTCACGAGATCGGCGCACACGCCGGCATCGAGCTGCGTGGGCTGGTGCTGCGCGGCCGCCCAGCAATCGCGAAAATGACTGACGAGCGGAGCGACGCCCGCCACGGTCCAGTCGAGCGAACGCATGCCCGGCAGGCTCGAGACGATGTCGTAATGCAGCTCGCCGGTGCGAAAGTCGCCCCAGCCGATCAGCATCGCCTCGTGCGACAGCCATTGCTGCACGTCGCCCTGCAGCCATCGCCACAGCTCTTCGTGCGTTGCAAGCCCGGCACCCTGGCCTGCGATCTTGAGGAAATGGACCGGATCTGATTCGATGCGCGATGCTGTATGGCTCATGGGGATCCCGTCGTGAAAAGGTCGTCGTCGAAGCGGGTACCAATGTAAGAACGGGCGCGTTTTTGTACGTGTCGGAAACGCTGCATGAGCCTGTGTAGGACGCAGCCGCAAAGACGCGGATGAGGACCGAAACGAGTGAGTGCCATCACAGAATTCGCAGCATGCGAATCCAACGACCCCTTCTTTTTCTTTTCACGTTCATCGTCGCGCAGGCGGCGCAGGCTGCATCGCCATCCATGCAGTCGTGCGACTCCGTGGCGCCCGACACATGCTCGATCGCGCAGTCGCTCAAGCGCGGAATCAACATGGGCAACATGCTCGATGCGCCGCGCGAAGGCGA
>DATJJL010000120.1:0-4948 GCA_035492155.1 Ramlibacter sp.
CGCATCAAAAGCCGCGAGGACGTCGTCACGGGGCTGGAGAATTTCCCCGAGGCGCTGCTGAAACTTTTCAACGGGGAGAACTTCGGCAAGCTCGTGCTGTCGCTGGAGTGACGCTCACATCGGCTTGAGCGATTTGCCCTCGACGACCACGCGCGAGCCGGCAGCGAGCGCACCGCGTTGTTCCACCGTGCGCAAGCTTCCATCGTCCATGCGTATGTGCATCTGGAAGCCGCGCGGCGTCTTGCCGCCTTCGTCGTAGACGGCGACGACCGTTTGCACCACGCCGCATGTCTTGCAGGCGGCACTGCCGCCCATGGATTGCGTGGGCGAATTCAGCGGCGGCGCGTGCACGACGTCGCGCGACGTTGTCGATGCCGATGTCGATGTCGACGGTTGCCGGCTCTCGGCCGCCACTCGCTGCTGCACCTGCGTCTCGGCGCGTTGCACCATCACCGCCGCGGCAACAGCGGCAACAGCGACGGCCGCAACCGCCAACGCGGGGATCAGGGTTTCGCGGCGCGTGGGCGGCGCTTCGTTTTCAACTTCCGGTTCCATCGGATGACTTGTAGCGAAGGAACAGGGAAGTTCCGTGTAGGACCAGCGCGCGTTTGCGGCCTACACCCTCGAATTGCGGTTCGCCTCGTTCACGGTGATCCAGAACTCGTACATCTGCCTCATCTTGCGGCGCAGCTCATCAAAGTCAGCCGCCTTGCGCACCACGCTGTTCGCTCCGGCTTCGTAGCAGCGGTCCAGCACATCCTTTTCGCTCGTGCCCGTCAGCATCACCACCGGCACGCCTTGCGTGTTCGGCTCGTCGCGCATCGCCTTGAGCACATCCACGCCGCTCATCTTCGGCAGGTTGATATCGAGCACGACAAGCCGCGGCTGCTTGCGTGCGTCCCGGTCCGCATGCTCCTTGCGCGCAAGAAGATAGTCGAGTGCCTGTTCGCCATCGGACACGGCAATGATGCGGGACGGGTCGCAGCATTCGCGCAGGGCCGCCAGCGCAAGTTCGCGGTCGTCGGTGTTGTCCTCGACCAGGAGGATCGCGATGTCGACCGTCATGCCCACCCCATCAAACGCCGCCTTTCGGATGCGTCGGGTCGACCCAGAGCACCTTCTCCGGCTTTTCGACCGGCTCGATGTCCAGGCTGACGGCAACGGCCTGCCCGTCGCTGCGGCAAAGCACGCACTCCAGCACCTCCGTCGCGCTCGCGTTGATCTCCTGGTGCGGCACATAAGGCGGCACGTAGATGAAATCGCCCGGCCCCGCTTCGGCGGTGAACTCCAGGTGCTCGCCCCAGCGCATGCGGGCGCGCCCCTTCACCACGTAGATCACGCTTTCGAGAGGGCCGTGATGATGGGCGCCCGTCTTCGCATCCGGGTGGATGTGCACGGTGCCGGCCCACAGTTTCTGCGCACCGACGCGTGCAAAGTTGATGGCCGCCTTGCGGTCCATGCCCGGCGTCTGCGCCGTGTTCGCATCGAGCTGGTTGCCCGGAATGACGCTCACGCCGTCGTGTTTCCACCGAGGTTCATGCGAATGATCGTGGCTCATTCAGCCTCCGCACGGCCGCCCGAAGGAGGCTGAGGCCCCCTCGGGGGGCAGCAAATTACAGAAGTGAAGGAGCGTGGGGGCAGCATGTATCTAGCCTAGCACCATCAATCGATGGCTGCATAGACCAGGTGGCGATAGAGATTGCGAAAGAAGATCCGCTGGTTCGGCGCCTGCGTGAGCAGCAGCGCAAAGACATCCTCTGCCGGATCGACGAAGAACGACGTGCCGCCGATGCCGCTCCAGAAATACTGGCCCGGCGAGCCCGGTTGCGGCGCCAGCCCCGAATGCAGGCGCACTGCGAACCCAAGTCCAAATCCGTAGCCCGGAATCAGCAAATCGTTGTACGCCGGCAGCTTGCCCAGGTGGTCCGACGTCATCCACTCGATGGTCTTGCGCGATGCGAGGCGCACGCCATCGAGCGATCCGCAATTGCGCATGAGCTGCAGGAAACGGACGTAATCCTGCGCCGTGCCCAGGAGCCCACCGCCGCCGGATTCGAACGCGGGCGTGACCTTCGCATCGAGCATCACCACAGGGGCGCCGGTGTCGGGGTCTTTCGCAAAAGGCTCGGCCACACGATGCCGCTGTTCGCGCGAGACGCAGAACGCCGTGTCCTTCATGCGCAGGGGCTCGAAGATGCGCTCGCCGAGAAACTGCCCGAGCGTCTGCCCCGCGACCACTTCGATCACGGCACCAAGCACATCCGTGGCGCGGCTGTATTGAAACCACGTGCCCGGATGGTCCTGCAGCGGAATTTGCGCCAGCGTCTTGCAGAACTCGCGGTTCGTCCTCGAGCGGTCATCGATGTTCACGGCGTCGTACTGCTTTTGCACTGCATTGCCGCCGAGGAATTCATACGTGAGCCCGGACGTGTGACGCAGCAAATCGTGCACCGTGGGCTCGCGATTCGCGGGAACGAGCCGTACCGACGCGCCTTCCTCGACGGACACTTTCAGGCTCGCAAATTCGGGCAGGAATTTCGACAGCGGATCGTTCATCTGCAGCGCGCCCTCTTCCATCAGCATGAGCGCAGCCAGCGAAACGATGGGCTTGGTCATCGAGTAGATGCGAAAGATCGCGTCTTCCTTCATCGGGTTGCCCGATTGCGGATCCTGCCGGCCGAGGCACTCGAACATCTCGATATGCCCTCCGCGCGCGACCACCGCAATGGCGCCGGGAATGCGGCCGTTGTCGATGTGCCTTTGCAGCGTGCCGCGCAAGTGCGCAAGGGCGCGCGTGTTCAGCCGCGCACTCATGCACCCCACCGCTTGCGAGCGATTTCCGCGCCCTGCGCCAGCGCCTGCAGCTTGGCCATCGCAATGTCGCGGTCCATCGGCGCCATGCCGCAGTTCGTGCACGGGATGAGATGCTCTTTCGCGACGAACTGCAATGCGCGGCCGATGGTGTCGGCGACCTGCTCGGGCGTTTCCACCTCGTCGCTCGCCACGTCGATCACGCCGACCATCACGTCCTTGCCTTCGAGCAGCTTCATGAGTTCGGGCGGCACGTGCGAGTGATAGCACTCCAGGCTCACCTGGTCGATCGAGCTTTTCGCAAGCGCAGGGAAGATCAGCTCGTACTGCCGCCACTGATCGCCGAGTGCATTCTTCCAGTCGATGTTCGCCTTGATGCCGTAGCCGTAGCAGATGTGCACGGCCGTCTTGCACTTCAGGCCCTGCGCGGCGCGCTCGAGCGCCTTCACGCCCCAGTCCGCGGCGTCCTTCATGTACACGTTGAAAGCGGGCTCGTCGAACTGGATGATGTCCACGCCGTCCTTCTCGAGCGCGAGCGCTTCCTGGTTGAGCAGCTCCGCGAAAGCGAAGGCCATCTTCACCCGGTCGCCGTAGTGGCGGTCGGCCACCGTGTCGACGATGGTCATCGGGCCCGGCATCGTGAACTTCAGTTTGCGCTTCGTGTGCGCGCGTGCAAGCTTCGCTTCGAACTCATGCACGCGGCCCTTGAGCTTCAAGGGGCCGACGACCTGCGGAACCATGGCCTTGTAGCGATCGGCGCGAATCCCCATCTCCACCTTGTGTTCGAAGTCGATGCCGTCGACCTTTTCGAGAAAGCCGTGCACGAAGTGCTGGCGCGACTGCTCGCCGTCGCCGACCACTTCCAGGCCGGCGTCTTCCTGCGCCTTGATCCACAAGAGCGTCGCGTCGGCCTTGGCCTGCTGCAGCTCGTCGCCTTCGGCCTTCCATTGCGGCCAGAGCTTGTGGGTTTCGGCAAGCCAGGCGGGTTTGGGCAGGCTGCCTGCGATGGCGGTGGGGAACATCGATGTCTCCTTGTTATGGGTGCTCTTCATTCTGCCCTTCGCATAATGCCAGCATGGGACCGAACAACAATAAACCACGCATCGTGATCATCGGCTGCGGCTTCGGCGGCCTGGAAGCCGCCCGCGCCCTCAAAAACGCCGATGTGCAGATCACGCTCGTGGACCGCACGAACCACCACCTCTTCCAGCCTTTGCTCTACCAGGTCGCAACGGCGGGGCTCTCGGCACCTGCCATCGCCGCGCCGGTTCGGCACCTCTTTCGCCAGCAGCCCAACGTGACGAGCCTGCTCGGCGAAGTCACTCGCATCGATCCGCAACGCCGCGAGGTTCACCTGAAGGAAGGGCATGTGCTGCCCTATGACCATCTCGTCGTCGCAGCAGGTGCCACGCACAGTTATTTCGGCCGGGACGATTGGGCGCCGTTCGCGCCGGGCCTGAAAACTCTGGATGACGCTTTCGAGATTCGCCGGCGCATCCTGCTTGCTTTCGAATCGGCGGAAAAGGAAATGGACCGTGCGCTGCGCGAAGCGTGGCTCACGTTCGTGATCGTGGGCGGCGGCCCCACGGGAGTCGAGATGGCCGGCACCGTTGCAGAGATCGCGTGCGACACGCTGCCCGGCGAATTCCGCCGCATCGACCCGAGCGCCGCGAAAGTGATCCTGCTCGAGGGCGGCTCGCGGGTGCTGCAGGCCATGCCCGAAGTGCTGAGCCAGAAGGCACAGCAGCAGCTTGAGAAATTGGGCGTCGATGTGCGCGTGAATTCGCGTGTGGTCGCGATCGACGCAGGGCAAGTCGAGGTCGCGACTGTCGGCGGCGAGCCCTACAGTATCGCAACGCGATGTATTACCTGGGCTGCGGGTGTCGCTGCTTCTCCATTGGGCCGGCAGCTTGCGGACGAGACGCGCGTCCAGACCGACGGCGCGGGGCGAGTGATCGTCGAGCCCGATCTTTCGATCGCCGGGCATCCGGAGATCAGCGTGATCGGCGACCTTGCTGCTGCGAAGAGCTATGTGGCCGGACGCGAGCCGCGCGCAGTGCCTGGTGTATCGCCCGGCGCGAAGCAGATGGGGCGATGGGCCGCTGCAAACATCCTGCGCCGCGTCGCGGGCACGCCA
>DATJJL010000121.1:0-2882 GCA_035492155.1 Ramlibacter sp.
GGATGAACTCGATCGGGAAGTACGCGGAAAAGTACCGGCGCCAAATCACGACGCCGCTCAACAGCAGTACCACCATGGCAACGAGGAGCACGATGAACAGCATCTTCTGCCCCGCGTTATACCGGCCCACTTCGGGCAGCCTGTCCTCGCGATTGTTGAGGACGTCGCCGATCTGCTTGAGCCAGCGCACGTCATCGCTATCGATCACGTTGTGATGCCAGAAGCGCACCACGAGACCGGCGAAGGAAACGAACATCACCACCCCGACGAAGGGATGGAGGATGCGCATCCACTGCCCACCACCGAAGAGGTCCGACAACCAGAACATCGACGGGTGAAACATCGCGAGACCGGACAGCGCGAGCAACACGAAGCTGATCGCGGTGATCCAGTGGTTGCTGCGCTCGTTCGCGTTGTATCGCTCGATGCGCGGCTCGCTATGCGAATCATGCTTGCTCATCGCTCAACTCCTTCTTCTCTGCGCCCAACTCGGCCTTTGCAGCCGCCTCGTCCGACTCCTCCACCTCGTTCGGACCGACACGCGTGAAGTGGAAGAAGCCCGCCACCGCCGTGGCCGCAAGCGCGGCCAGTGCGAGCGGCTTGGCGATACCCTTCCAGACCCGCACCATCGGACTGATCTTCGGGTTCTCAGGCAACCCGTGATAGAGCGAAGGCTGGTCGGCGTGATGCAACACGTACATGACGTGCGTGCCGCCCACGCCAGCCGGATCGTACAGGCCCGCGTTTTCGAAGCCGCGCTCCTTCAGATCCTCGACGCGATCCGCCGCCTGCTGCTTCATGTCCTCCTTGGTGCCGAACATGATGGCGCCGGTCGGGCAGGTCTTCACACACGCGGGCTCTTGGCCCACCGCCACCCGGTCAGAACACAGCGTGCACTTGTAGGCACGGTTGTCCTTCTTCGAGATGCGCGGCACATTGAACGGGCAACCGGTTACGCAATAGCCGCAACCGATACATTTTTCCTCGTGGAAATCCACGATCCCGTTCGTGTACTGGACGATCGCGCCCGGCGAAGGACAGGCCTTCAGGCAACCGGGATCCTCGCAGTGCATGCAACCGTCCTTGCGGATCAGCCATTCGAGATCGCCTTGCGGATTCTCGTATTCGCTGAAGCGCATCACCGTCCACGAGTGCTCAGTGAGATCGCGCGGATTGTCGTAGATGCCCGCGTTATTGCCGACTTCGTCGCGCAGATCATTCCACTCCATGCACGCCGTCTGGCAGGCCTTGCAGCCAATGCACTTCGAGACGTCGATCAGCTTGGCGACTGTGCCAGTGACCGGCTCACGCACCCCCGGAGGGGGGAGCGTGGTGGCCGAAAGGCGTTTGATATCGAGAGATTGTAATGACACGATTTCTCCTTATGCCTTCTCGACCTTGACCAGGAACGACTTGAATTCCGGCGTCTGGGCATTGGCGTCGCCCACCGAAGGAGTCAGCGTGTTCGCGATGTAAGCCGGTTTCGTGTCGCCCGTGAAGCCCCAGGAAAACGGAATACCGACCGTCTGGACCTTGCGGCCGTCGATGGTAAGCGGCTTGATCCGCTTGGTCACGACAGCAACCGCGACAATGAAGCCGCGATTGGACGAGACCTTAACGCGATCGCCCGCGACAACCCCCACCTCGCTCGCGAGATCCTCGCTGATTTCCACGAACTGTTCCGGTTGCACGATCGCGTTCAGGCGTACGTGCGTGGTCCAGCAGTGGAAGTGCTCCGTGATCCCGTACGTGGTCGCGACGTGCGGGAACTGGTCGGCCTTGCCGAAGTTCGCGCGATCGCCCGGGAACACACGTGCCGCCGGGTTGTTCGTCGCTTGCGGGTTGTGCGGATGCAGCGGGTTGTAGCCCAGCGGCGTCTCGAACGGCTCGTAGTGCTCAGGGAACGGCCCCTCATTCATCGCGCCGCGGACGAAGAAGCGCGCCACGCCTTCCTGAGTCATGATGAACGGACCCATGCCCAGCGAAGGCGCTTCGTCGACCTTGTAGTCGGGGATGTCCGCCCCGGTCCACCGGCTGCCGTCCCACGCGATCACCTTGCGGCTCGGATCGAACGGCTTGCCGTCCACATCGCATGATGCGCGGTTGTAGAGGATGCGCCGGTTCGCCGGCCACGCCCACGCCCAGCCGAGCGTCTGACCGATGCCGGTCGGGTCGCTATTGTCACGGCGGGCCATCTGGTTGCCTTGCTCCGTCCACGCGCCTGCAAAGAGCCAGCAGCCGCTCGCCGTGCTGCCGTCGTCGCGCAGCTGCGCAAAGCCCGGCAGCTGCTGCCCTGCTTTCAAGAGCGTTTTTCCCGGGTTGGTCGGGTCCTCGATGTCCTTCAGCGCATTGCCGTTGTACTCGCGAGCGAGTTCGTCGGGACGCGGGCTCTCGGGGTTGGCGTACGGCCACGCCAGCTTGACGATCGGATCGGGGAATTTGCCGCCTTCCTTGTGATACATGTCACGCATGCGCGTGAAGATGCCGCCCATGATCGCGAGGTCGCTGCGCGCCTCGCCCGGCGGCTCCGCGCCCTTCCAGTGCCACTGCAGAACGCGTGCCGAGCTGATGATCGAACCGTCTTCCTCGGCGAAGCAGGTGGTCGGCAGACGGAACACTTAGGTCTGGATCTTCGACGAGTCAACGTCGTTGAACTCCCCGTAGTTCTTCCAGAACTCGGACGTTTCCGTCGCGAGCGGATCCATGATGATGAGCCACTTCAGCTTGGACAAGCCCTCGACAACCTTCGTCTTGTCCGGCGCCGATGCCATGACGTTGAAGCCCTGGCAGATGAAACCGTTCATCTTGCCCTGGTACATCAGTTCGATCGACTGGAGCAAGTCGTAGGATTTATCCTGCTTGGGCAGGTAGTCGTAGCCCCA
>DATJJL010000122.1:0-4665 GCA_035492155.1 Ramlibacter sp.
GGCAGTGCAAGCAGCTCGGTAAACAGCATGTCGCGTTCTTGCTGGGGCAGTTGCCCGCTCACACGCACGACACCATCCTCGACCGACACGTCGACCGAATCCGGCTGGCTCACCAATTCGCCGATGCGCGAGCGAACGCGCTGCAGCACGATGTCGTCGCTGATCGGCCCGGGGCCGCTGCGCAATTGCCGAATCAGGGCATCGACGAGAAACGTCATTCCCATGCCGAGCGCGAAAGCGCCCAGGACGTTGGCGGGCGCAGGCACCGCCGAAGATCGCTCGAACATTTTTATGCTGCCTTTTTGCGGGCTCGGGGTTTTACGGCGGCATGAGACTTCGCGCGCGCGGTGCTCTTGCTCGCCGCAGCTTTGCGACGCGGAGTTTCTTCCTCGTCGTTCGCGGCCGCGGTCTTCTTGCGCAAACTCTGGCGCAAGAGCTCGGTAAGGTCGATCACGTCGGCGCTCGTCTTGACTTCCTCGCCCTCCAGCGGCTTGCTGATGTATTCGCCTTCGCCGGCCTTCACCTTCTCGTCGACGAGCTGCTGCAGCTTGTCGCGGAATTCGTCGTGGAAGGCTTCGGGCTTGAAGTCGTCCTGCAGCTCGAGCACGAGCTGTTCGGCCATCTTCAGTTCCTTCTCGGTGACCTTCGTGTCCTTGTCCGGCAGCGGCAGGCCCGCGGTGTCGCGCACTTCATCGGACCAGCGAAGCAGCTCGAGCACGAGTCCGCCTTCCGCGGGAATGAGCGCCGCCAGATGCTGGCGCGTGGAGATCACGAGCCGAGCCACGCCGACGCGGCCGGTGCGCTTCATCGTCTCCAGCAGCAGCTTGTAGGGCTTTTCGCCCTTGGCAGCCGCAGCGACGTAGTAAGGCTTGTTGAAATAAGGCGCGGGGATCTGCCGGCCGTCGATGAAAGCTTCGATCTCGATCGTCTGCGTGGACTTCGGCAAAGCGGCCTTGATCTCTTCGTCCGAGACCGTGACGTACTGGTCTTTCTCGTACTCGTAGCCCTTGACGATTTCTTCCTTCGGCAATTCCTTGCCGGTGGCCTTGTTCACCTGCTTGTTGCCCACGGGGTTCATGGTGCGTTTGTCCAGCAGGTTGAACTTCATGCGGTGTTCGGCCGTGGCCGAATGCAGCGTGACTGGGATGTGGACCAGGCCGAAACTGATCGCGCCTTTCCACAGCGTGCGTGAGCTGGTGGGTGCCATGGGCGCTATCGTTTACCAGCGGCGCGCCGCTGGCTGTAGGACGCGGCAGCATGGCGCTGTGCGGGCGCACTCATCCGTTGCAATCCAAGGCAGGACGCTGCCCGCGACCATCATCGCCGTTGGCCGACAGTTCGCACTTTCGATGCGCGAAAGACTGTGCCCAAGAGAGGGAGCCACCATGATCATCGATAAACAAACCCCCAGCGACTACGTCATGCTGCCGGTGGCAACTCGCGACTTCATCGTTCAAGCCTTGCGGTCCACGAGCGAAGAGCTGTCGAGGACGCATTGCCTGCGCGCGACCACGGCCATCTTCGTGGAAGAGGGCGTGAGGCTCACCAAGGCGAACTCTTTCCGGATCGACCATCGCGACCACCTGCTGCTGATGCAGCTCGCGGAAACGATGCTTTCGAGGAAGTGACGCAGGCAGAGAACTCGTCAGTCGATGAGCTTGTTCTTCAGCGCGTAGTAGGTGAGGTCGCTGTTGGACTGCAGGCCCATCTTTTCCATCAGGCGCGTGCGGTAAGTGCTGACGGTCTTGACCGAAAGCGATAGCGCCTGCGCGATCTCGCCGGCCGTCTCGCCCTTGGCGAGCTTGAGGAACACCTGGAATTCGCGCTCGGACAAGAGATCGTGAGCGGCCGTGCCTTCCTTGCGATTGAGTTGCTGCGCGATCAGTTCAGCGACGGACGGCGAGATATAGCGCCGGCCCAGCGCGATGGTGCGGATCGCATTGACGATCTCCATCGGCTCGCATTCCTTGTTGAGGTAGCCGCTCGCGCCTTGCCGAATGAGGTTCACCGCGTATTGCTCTTCCGGGTAACCGGAGAGGATGAGGATGCCGACGTCCGGCGCTTTGGCGCGGATCATCGCGAGCGCGTCGATCCCGCTTTGGCCCGGCATGGACAGATCCATGATGAGCACGTCGATCTCGGTGTTGCGCACGAGGTCGATGGCTTCGCGTCCGCTGGCGGCTTCGCCGACGATGCGCAGATCGACCATTTCGGACAGGAACTGCTTGAGACCTGCGCGAACAATCGCGTGGTCATCGACGATGGCTACTTTGACGATGGAGTCGTTCATGGTAATGGAGTGCAAACCTCAACAGACGCGAGTTTGCGCTGCATTGACCGTGGTGAGGACTTGGTGGAGCACTCGCAGCCCCATGTTTCGGCTTTGTCCTACAGGGGATGGCTCATCCGGGCCAGGTGTGCGGAAGCTCGCGCAGTTCGGCGGCAAGGATGGGCGCCCAGGCCGGATCGATGGTCGCCAGGCGCCTTTCGCATTCGCGCGCCAGATCGTCGACGGCGTCTTCGATGTGGCCATCCTTCCCGAACGCGACCGCCAGCGCTCGTTGCTTCAATGGCGCGGCCACGTCGGCCGTCTGGATGCCGCGGACGACTGCTGCGGCCACCGCACGATTGCGCCCGAGCATTTGCGCAGCCAGAGGAAAGCGCGCGCCTCGGAGGATGGCGAGCCTTTCGTCGTCCGTGAACTTGCCCGATTCGAAGACGGTCCGGATGAAAGCCATCACGCCGCGGAAGGTGCGGTGAAGGGCGGCGGGATCTTCCAGCATGGGTTCGCGGCACATCCGATCGAGAAAACTCGCCATTCCCGCGAGCCATCTGTGCGACTCGCTCGCCGCGAGCACCTTTCGCATGGCCGCGAATTCGAGGGTGCACTCGCGAACGTACTCGGTGCTTCCGGCTTCGATGGCGAGACGCAACTCCCGGCCTGCATGGATCCTGAGCGCGCGGCCCATTCGCGCGGCCCATTCCGGCGCGCGCGCGGCTGCGTGCAGTTCGCAGTCGCCGGCGACGATGTCGACGAGATCGCCCGCGATGGCGCGGCCGCCGACGAGCGCGCGCATGGCTTTGGCCTTGACCACCGGCCGCGCATGCGACTCCTGGATGCCGCGCAGGATCGCGGCGGCCACCGCCGGGTTTCTCGGCGTCGTGTCGGGAAATTCGCCTTCTTCGGCGGGCATCGGCGACAGCGCGAGATCGATCAGTCCCCTCGCATCGTTGTCGGCCTCTTCGTCGCTTTCGCTGTCGCTGTCGCTTTCTTCCGTCGTGCCGATCGGCTCGGCCAAATGCCTGGCGCGGAACCCGGGCGTGCACAGCAGTTCGGCCACGTACGTGGTGATTGCCTCGTAGTGCGCGAGCTCGGCTTCGCACAGATCGGCCATCGGGCTTTCGCAATACTTCTGCAAGAGCACGGGCTCGTTTCCGCCTAATACGAGGCGGGCGAGGTCGAGCGGCGGCAGGTGATGCGCAGCCAATTGCGTGAGCCGCCGCATTCCGGCGCGTACCAACGCTGATTCGCCGGACGCGATGGCCCAGCTCAAGGTTCGCTCGGGTTGGCCTTCGGGCCTGGGCGAAAGCAGGCCGGCGTCGAACACCCGGTCCACCAGTGCGCGTTGCCCGTTACGCAGCTGCTCGGCCTGCGTCGCAAGGCGCGCTGTCGCCCTGCGCAGGGTGAAAAGCTCCCAGCGGCGAAACAGCAAGCCGCATCCTTGGCCTGCAATGACTCCGCCAATGGCCGGGGCCACCGCCACCAACTCGTGAGCGATTTCAGCCTGCCGGTTGACGACCCGGTGGAAGAGGCCGCCGAATCCGGCGACGAACGTGGTCAACCCGACTCTGATTCGCACAGCCTCGTTGACACCGCCGCCCCACTTGACACTGTCGCGGTAGTGCGCGACGTCGCGCCCGATGGCTGCGGCCCGATCGCCCATCGGTGGCAGTTGCCCGGTCAGCAACGGCAAATCGCAGAGCATGTCCAGCAGGCCCGGGTCTTCGTCGACGACGCGGTTCAGCCAAGTGGACGAATGCTGAAGCAGCCGCACCATGGAGCGGTTGTCGAGAAATTCGCTGATGACGATCCAGTTGTCGGGCGGAAGCCAGCGCCAGCGGTCCCGCGGCGAGTCGGACGCAGGGTGAAGGCCCGCGGGAAGACGACGGACCCGCTGGCCATCGGCGGCCGGTCGCACAAACCTGATCCGCAGTTCGTTCTGGGCGACGTTCGCGTCATCGTCGCGTACGTCTATCGAGAGGGGTTCGTCATTTCCGCCGGGGCGCGAGGGCGCAATACGGGGAAGACCTGCTGAATCTTTCATGGTCCACTGGGTTGCGAAAGGGCGGGCCCCAGTTCCATTGACAAACGTATCGAGCGGCTCAGCCTGCGGGCATCGTATGCAAGGGGATGTCGTGTTGCGTCGCGATGCGATCCAACTCCTTGCAGGTGCACGCAGCCAGGAAAGCCGCGATGGCTTCATGCGTCGCAGGTGCGAGCATGGCGTCGCGATCGGTCGATGTGACGCCTGCCTGCGCGCAAAGGGCTGCTGCAAAGTGCGGCTCCAGCGCCGCGACGGCGACGCGTCCGTCCTTGCACGCATACACGCGATAGCCCGCGTGCGCGCCGCCAACGGAGCCCGAAGGCTTGGTCAAACCCCAATG
>DATJJL010000123.1:0-4383 GCA_035492155.1 Ramlibacter sp.
GGTCATCGCACTGGCGACTTTCGCAGTCACTGGCTTGCTCGGCTATGCGATGCCCAAGGGTTTCTTCCCCGAGGAGGACATCGGCCAGGTGCGCGTCACTGTCGAAGCGGCGGAAGACATCTCCTTCCCCGCGATGCTCGCTTTGCAGGATCGCGTCGCCGCAGCGATTCTGAAAGACCCGAACGTCAAGGACGTCACATCCTTCATCGGCGCGGGCGGCTCGACGAGCACGCTCAACGCCGGGCGCATGTTCATCGTGCTCAAGCCCCGCGGCGAACGCGCGAAGATGCCGCAGGTGATGGAGTCGCTGCGCCGGCTGGCGCGCACTGTGCCCGGTGTCGCGGTGTACATGCAGCCGATCCAGAACCTGCAGCTGGGCGGCCGCGTGTCGAAGGCGCGCTTCCAGTACACGCTGCAAAGTGTCAGTGCCGATGCGTTGTCCGAATGGTCCACGAAGATGATGGACAAGATGAAGGCCGACCCGGCCTTTCGCGACGTCAACAGCGATTCGGAAGAAGGCGGCCTGCAGGCGCAACTGCACATCGATCGCGACAAGGCAAACCTGCTGGGCGTGCAGATCGGCGACATCCGAAACGCGCTGTACGACGCTTTCGGTGAGCGGCAGGTGTCCACCATCTACAGCTCGGCGAACAGTTATCTCGTGATCCTCGAAGCGTCGGATGCGGATCGCCGGTTCGAGGACGGCCTCGCCAAGATCAATCTTCGAGGCAGGAACGGGGCACTCGTGCCCCTCACTGCGTTCGCGACGGTCGAGCGCACCGTCGGGCCTACAGCCGTCAATCACCAGGGTCAGCTGCAGGCGATCACGCTGTCGTTCAACCTCGCGCCGGACACGCCGCTGGGCGTCGCGACGGGAAAGATCGACAACTTCGCGCACGAGCTCAAGCTGCCGGCCACGGTGATCACGAGCTATGGCGGCGATGCGGCCGTGTTCAAGGATTCGCAGGGCAGCCAGGCGATCCTGCTCATCTCCGCGCTGCTCGTCATCTACGTGCTGCTCGGCGTGCTGTACGAGAGCTACGTCCATCCGTTCACGATTCTTGCGGGCTTGCCATCGGCGGCAGTTGGCGCGCTTCTCGCGCTCGAGCTGTTCCGCTTCGACCTCACGCTCATCGCCACGATCGGCATCCTGATGCTGATCGGCATCGTGAAGAAGAACGCGATCATGATGATCGACTTCGCGCTGGATGCGCAGCGCAGCCACGGCATGGAGCCCAAGGCCGCGATACGCGAAGCGTGCCGGCTGCGCTTCCGCCCGATCCTGATGACGACGCTCGCGGCGCTCATGGGTGCGTTGCCCATGGCCTTCGGCCTGGGCGCGGGCGCGGAGCTGCGACAGCCACTGGGCATCGCCGTCTCGGGCGGCCTCATCTTCTCGCAGGTGGTGACGCTTTACATCACGCCCGCGATTTATCTTGCGCTCGAGCGCTACAGCGGCCGCGGCCCCGTGCAGGACCTGGACGCGATCGGCAAGAAGATCTTCGGGCGCCGAGACCGCGGCGGCGATTTGATCGCGAAGTAATGCTCGCGCACAATTCGCGCCTATGCCTCATGTCGAGTTCGCTCCCGCACTGACGCGCCACGTGCCTTGCCCGCCGCAATCGGTGGAAGCGGCCACGCTGCGCGAGGCGCTTGCGAAATCGTTCGAGGCCGCACCGCAGATGCGCAATTACGTGCTCGACGAGCAAGGCGCCGTGCGAAAGCACGTCGCGGTTTTCATCAACGCGCAAATGATTGCCGACCGTGTTCGTCTCGACGTGCCGCTGGGCAAGAGTGACAAGGTGATGGTGATCCAGGCGCTCACCGGAGGATGAAGATGGCAAATCCCACGATCTGGGTTGGCACGCGCAAAGGCCTCTTTTCGGTGAAAAGGGGCGCGTCGGGCTGGAAGTTGGGGGCGCCGCATTTTGCGGGCGAGCCGGTCTCGCAATTCGCTCGCGATGCTTCGACGGGCGCCTGCTATGCGGCGCTGCGCCTCGGGCATTTCGGTGTGAAGCTCTGGAAAAGCGATAGCGGCGATGGCGAGTGGAAGGAAGTCGCCGCGCCCGCGTTTCCGCCGAAGCCGACCGAGGGTGAATGGGCCGACGATCCGGCGGCGTGGACCGTCGATATGGTGTGGGGCCTCGAAGCAGCAGCCGGAACGCTATGGGCCGGCTGCACGCCGGCGGGGCTTTTCAAATCGACCGACGGTGCTGCGAGCTGGCAACTCGTCGACAAGCTGTGGCTCAGGCCCGAGCGCAAGGAGTGGCTGGGCGGCGGCTACGACATCCCCGGCATTCATTCGATCGCGGTCGACCCGCGCGATGCTCGTCATGTCACGATCGCGATTTCGTGCGGAGGCGTGTGGCAGACGCGCGATGGCGGCGACACCTGGGCCAACACATCAAGGGGCATGACCGCGGAGTTCATGCCACCGGAACGCCGCGACGACGGCAACATCCAGGACGTGCACAGGATCGTGCAATGCGCGGCGCAGCCCGAAGTGCTGTGGGCGCAGAACCACGCGGGCATCTACAGGTCGGTCGACGGCGGTTCGCAGTGGCATCGCATCCCGGCGCCGCAGCCGACGGACTTCGGCTTTGCTGTCGCGGTTCATCCGCGCGATCCGGAGACGGCGTGGTTCGTGCCCGCGCACTCGGATGCGCAGCGCATCCCGGTGGACGGGCGCATGGTTGCCACGCGCACGCGCGACGGTGGAATGTCTTTCGAGACGCTCGCTGAAGGCTTGCCTTCACGCGATGCGTATCACCTCGTGTATCGCCACGGCCTTTCGGTCGGTGCCGATGGCAACACACTCGCAATGGGCTCGACCACGGGCGGGCTTTGGGCAAGCGAGGACGCGGGACAAAGCTGGCAATGCCTCTCGCGCGACCTGCCGCCCATCGCCGTGGTGCGAGTCGACTGAAGGGCGATCAGCCCTTCTTCGCGGTCTTCTTCGCGGCCTTCGCGTCGGCTTCGGCGCGCTTGATGTCGGCTTCGGCCTTGTCGTAGGAAGACTTCGCGTCCTTCTTGCAGGCCTTCTCTTCGTCGCCCTTCATCGGCTTGCACTTGTCCTTGGCTGCCTTGTAGTCGGCCTTGGCTTGCTTTTTCATGGCCTTGATGTCCTGCTTCGACTCGGAGGCCGTCGAGGCCATGGGGGCGGAGGCAGTGGAGGCGGTGCTGGATGCGGTTTGCGCGAACGCGGAAGCGCTCAGGCCCAGGCACAGCGCAGCGGCGATGGCGAGGAGGTTTTTCGTCATGGTTGCGTTTCCTTGAGGAGTGAAGCCGGCGATTCCGGCTACTTCCATGAACGCATTCGACCCCGTTCACGTTTGTAGGACAACTTCGACACTTCGCCGCACGCGCAGAACATCAGATCGCGGAGTCGAACATCATCACGTCGACTTCGCTTCCCACCTCGACAGTTGCTTGTTCATGGTGGAGCACGATGAGCCCGTTGGCCTGCACCATCGAACTCAGCACGCCCGAGCCTTGATTGCCGGTCGTGCGCACTTGCAGTTGCCCTTCGGATGAGCTCGTGACGATGCCGCGTTGATATTCCGTGCGTCCGGGTTTCTTGCGCATGCGCTCGAGGCTGCGCGCCTTGAGGTACGGCTGAGAAGTGGAATTCGCGCCCATCATCCTCAGCAAGGCGGGCCGGACGAACGCGAGGAAGGTCACCATCACCGCCACTGGATTGCCCGGCAGTCCGAACAGCACGGAAGAGCCGATGCTTCCTACCGCCATTGGACGGCCGGGCCGCATGGCGATGCGCCAGAACGCGACGTCGCCGAGCTTGGCCATCATGGCCTTGGTGTAATCCGCTTCGCCGACGCTCACGCCGCCGCTGGTGATGATCGCATCGGCTCCAGCCGCCGCGGTGCGGAACGCTTCTTCGAGCAAGGCAGGGTTGTCGCGCACGACGCCCATGTCGATCACCTCGCAGCCCAGGCGTGTGAGCAGGCCATGCACCGTGTAGCGATTGCTGTCGTACACGGCGCCTTCGCGCGGCGGCTCGCCGAGACTCAGGATTTCATCGCCGGTGGAGAAGTACGCCACCCGCAGCTTGCGATACACAGGCACCTGGGCGATGCCGAGGCTTGCGACCAGGCCGCATGCGGCCGGCCCGACGCGCGTGCCGGCGAGCAGGGCGGGTTGGCCTTGCATGAGGTCCTCGCCCTTGAGTCGCCGGTTGTCGCCACGTCGCACTGCTTGCGCAGAGAAGGTGACGCGTTCGTCTTCGCCTGTCTGCGTGAGCTCCTGCGGCACGACTGTGTCGAGACCTGCGGGAATGATCGCGCCCGTCATGATCTTCACGCACTGGCCTGGGCCGATGCTGCCTTGCCACGCCTTGCCTGCGAGTGCAGTTCCCACGACGTCGAG
>DATJJL010000124.1:0-16098 GCA_035492155.1 Ramlibacter sp.
GCTTCGCGCGCTGCGGCGATGAACCAGTCCTCATCGCCGGCCACAACATCGACGGCGACCGCCCTTCCAAGTCCTGCGCATCCGAAGAAGTAGGACAGAGAAGCCTCTTTGGTGGCGAGTTGCTTGAAGAACATGCGGGCCTCCCGGGTATCAGCGCTCTAGCGGCAGGCCGGCGGCGTGCCACTCGCTCACGCCCTGCAGAATCTTGCGCGCCTTGTAGCCGCGGGCCTGCAGCAGCTTCACAGCTTCATCGGACAGCAGGCAGAAGGGACCGCGGCAATAGGCCACGATTTCCTGCCGTTTGGGCAATTCGGCCAGGCGCTTCGCCAGTTCGTCCAGAGGCATCGACCGGGCAAACGGCAGGTGCGCCGTGTCGTATTCCTCCTGCGGCCGCACGTCGATGACCACCACCTCGCCTTGCTTGGCCTTGTGCATCAGGGACTTGCCATCGACCTTGGAAAGCTTTCCGGGGTCGGCGATCATCTGATCGACCGCCATGCGCAGCTCGACGAGGTTTTCCTCGGCGACCTCGCGCAGGTTCACCCACAAACCGGCGACGTCCGGGCCACTGATCCGGTAGTAGATGTACTTTCCGTCACGTCGGGTTTGCACGAGGCGCGCTTCGCGCAGGGTTCGCAGGTGCGCGCTCGCGAGCTTCACATCGATCGCCAGCTCCGTGCTCAGCGCCTCGACTGTCTTTTCCGCCTGCGCCAGCACTTCCAGCATCTCCAGTCGCTTGGGGCTGGCGAGTGCCTTGCCGATGCGTGCGACCTGCTCGTACAGGAGATCCTTGAGCTGCCGGTTCTTCATTCGTACAGTCTAACGCTTTTTAGAATGATGAACAAATGGCGGGCGGCCGGTTATCCGTCCGCCGCCGCCCACCTGGCTACACCTTGTCCGCGCGCAGGGAGACGCTCTTCACGCCGAACTTCTTCGTCGCGCCCCGCGCGTTGTCCGACAGAAAGCGGTACTCGTTGTTGACCTGCTCGGCCACGATGCGCAGCCCCGCCGATTCGATCGCGTCCTTGTAGCGGCCCGCCTGCCATGCGCCGCCGATGCACGCCGCCCACAACGTCGTGTTGCAGGTGATGTTCTCCGGCAGTTGAACGTCGGTGACGATATCGGCGATCGCGAGCTTGCCGCCGGGACGAAGCAGCCGCGCGATTTCGCGGAACACCTGCGGCTTGTCGACGGCGAGGTTGATCACCCCGTTGCTGATCACCACGTCGAAGCTGCCGTCCTCGAACGGCGCGGCGTCGATGTAGCCCTTGACGTAGGTGACGTTGCGAACGCCGTCGCGTTGGCGCAGGCGTTCGGCCTTCGCCCGCTGCGAGTCGGTCATGTCGAGGCCGATCACCGTCCCGGTCGGACCGACGAGCAGGCTCGCAATGAATGTGTCCATGCCCGAGCCGCTGCCCAGGTCGAGCACGCGGGCGCCCTCGATGTCGTCGAGCAGGTGGAAGTAGTAGCCGACGCCGGCGAACGAATCGATGGCTTCGGCCGGGATGCGGTCGAGATCGGCGGCGCGATAGCCCAGGCGCAGCGCGAGCGCGCGGCCCATCTCGAAGTGGAATTCGCCGTGCGGGTTCTCCGCCACGTCGCGGTACATCGCCTGGACTTTTCCTTCCAGTTCGGCGCGGTCGACTTGGGCGGCCATGATCAGAAACTCAGGCTCGCGGCGCCGCGCAGGAAGCGCTCATGGATGACGCTCGCGCCCGAGATCGTCACGCCCTCGACGAAGTCGGACTGCTCGTAGCCGCGCGACTTCACGCAAGGCGTGCAGGCGTACAGCGCGCCGCCCCGCGCGACGAAATCGCGCACGAGGCTCGTGAGCGCGTCGAGGGGCGCGACATGCGTCATGTCCGATCCCTTCTTGCGCACGATGTCCACGGCGGCGCTCGTGAGGAAGACCGCGACCTTCAGGCCGGCGGTGATGCCTCCGTTGGCGATCGTGAAGCCCACCGAGGACAGTTCATGGTCGATGCCGTGGGTAATGACGACGACCAGTTCTCTCTGTTCAGCCATGGCGTATCTCCTTTGCAGCTTTGGCGGGATGTCCATTGCGAATCGCGTGCCAGCCATTGCGAACTGCGCTTTCGCTGTGGGAGACGGGGATGCAGGCCGGATGGGTATGTCGGATGCCGCATGGGCGCCATATCCATTCGGACATGAATCCGATGGCGCCCGCCGCCCGTACTCAGTAGACTCATTGCTGCGAGGCTCACCATGGACATCGATCGCGAATTGCAGTTTGGTCCGGGCATGCGGGTGCAGCGGTTGGTAGAAGCTGCTTTCCTGATCGCGGCCCTGTTCGCCCAGGACGTGCGCTTCGCCTATGTCACCTTCGCATCGACCATCCTGCAGACGATCTCGCCTCGCTGGGTGCCGGTCGCGCTCGTGGTGGCTCGTCTGATGCGCTTCAGCGGCCAGCACCGCGTCGGCGACCTCTATTTCGACCTGGGCGGCTCGCGCGGCGCCTGCGCGATCTCGGTTGCCGTGCAGGCCGCAGCCCTCGCCTTGATTGCCGTCGGTTACCCGATCGCGGGATTCGTGATCCTCACGATCCCGACCGCGTCGTTCCTGATGGCGCCCACGCTGGGCTTCTGCGCGGGATGCTGGTTCTACGTGCTGGGCCGCGACTGGCTGGTCGGCCGCGGCTGGCTAAGGAGGGGTTTCGATGCCCACCATGACATCGCCGTCGACGGCCAACTCACCCGCGATCAACGCGAACTGCGTCCTTCGGCGTAACGTCGAGACGCAACCCTACGGCCGCTGCAGCGTGTGCGAACTGCAGTTGAAGGACTGCCATGCGTGGCGATCGAACGGGATGAGCTTTGCACTTGTGGTGCTCGCGCTTTCCATCGTCATGGTGCCGCCGGGTTGGCCGCAACAGGCACTTGCTCTGCTGCTGCTCGGCGTGATCGTGTACCAAGGTCTGGACAACCACAAGCGCACGGACGAGCTGATCTACGGCGCGCATCGCATCATGGCGATGGCGCAGGAACTGCGCGGCAAGCAGCTCGTCATCGAAGACCAGAACGCGAACCTCGCGGCGCAAGTCGAGTCCAGAACCGCAGAGCTGCGCGAGAGCAACCTTCGCCTGGCGGCCGCCAACCTGGAATTGCTGGAGCTCGACAAGCTTCGCTCGGCGGTCGTTTCCAACGTCTCGCACGAACTGCGCACGCCGCTCACCGGCATCCTCGGTTCAGCGCAGAACCTGCGCGACGGGCTCGCGGGAAAACTCACACGCGAGCAGCATGAATACGTCACCATCATCGAACAGGACAGCGGACGCCTGATCCGCGTGGTGAATGAGTTGCTCGACTGGGGCCGCGCGCAATCCGGGCACTTCCGCCTGAAGCGCGAACCGGTCGCACTTCAGCCGCTGCTCGATGACGTCTTCATGCTGGTGCGCCCGGCCGCCGAACGCAAGCAGGTCGAACTGCGTCATGAGCCCGCAGCAGGCGCGCAGGTGGGCGCCGACGCCGACAAGCTCAAGCAGATCCTGATCAATCTCGTGGACAACGCCGTCAAGTTCAGTCCGGAGGGCTCGTGCGTGTGCGTGAGCGTGCATGAAGATCCCGGCAGCCTGCGCATCGAAGTCGCCGATGAAGGACCAGGGATCCCTTCCGGGGACATGGCGCATGTGTTCGAGCGCTTCTATCGCGGACACAACGGGGAGGCGGCCGAGGGCAGCGGCCTGGGGCTCGCGATCGCGCAGAACCTCGCGCGCCTGCATGGGGGCGACATCGCCGTCGACTCGCGACCGGGACACGGCAGCAGGTTCACGCTGCAACTGCCCGCGACGGCGGCATGAACAGGATCATCGTCGCCGACGACGATCCGGGCATCGGCCGCATCCTCGTCGACCGTTTGCTCGAGTACGGCTACGACGCCGAGCATGTGCGCGACGGGGTGGAAGCGCTGCGCGCCGCGGAAGGCGCCGACCTGCTGCTCCTCGACCTGCAGATGCCTCGCCTGGACGGCTTCGCGGTGCTCGACAGCTTGCGCTCGCAGCCCGGAGCGCCCGCGGTCGTGGTGATCACGGCGCACGGCGACATGAGCAAGGCGGTTCGCGCGATGCGCGCGGGCGCCTACGACTTCATCGCGAAGCCGTTCGACGCCTCGACGATCCAGCTGGTGGTGCAGCGTGCGCTCGAAACGAGAGGCCTGAAGAAGCAGGTGACGAACCTGCGGCATGAGATCGGGCGTAAGCATCTCTGGGTGCGAGGCAGTGATCCGGCGATGGCTCGCCTGGCCGAGACGGTGGAGCGCGTCGCGCCGAGCAACGCGACCGTGCTGTTGCTCGGGGAAACAGGCACCGGCAAGGAAGTCATCGCGCGGGCATTGCATTTCCACAGCGGGCGGCGCGACGAGCCGTTCGTTGCCGTCAATTGCGCGAACCTGAAGGGCGAACTGCTGGAGAGCGAACTCTTCGGCCACGAGCGCGGCGCGTTCACCGGGGCCGACCGCGCGCGCGCCGGACGCGTCGAGGCCGCACGCGGCGGAACCTTGTTCCTCGACGAGATCGGCGAGCTGCCGCCGGGCCTGCAGGCCAAGCTGCTGCGCCTGCTGCAGGAGAAGGAATACGAGCGCCTGGGCAGCGACCGCACGCTGCGCGCGGATGTGCGCGTCGTCGCAGCGACGCACCGCGACCTGGCGCAGGCCATTCGCGACGGCGGCTTCCGCGAAGACCTGTACTACCGCCTGAAGGTGATCAGCCTGACGATCCCGCCGCTGCGCGAGCGGCGCGCCGACATCCTTCCGCTGGCCGAATGGTGGCTGGACAAACACGCGGGCGAAGCGGGCCGGCAACCGCCCCGGCTATCGGACGATGTGCACCAGGCCTTGCTGCGCTACGCATGGCCGGGCAACGTGCGCGAACTGTCGAACGTGATGGAACGCTGCGTGCTGCTCGCGGGCGATACGGTGGACCTTTGCGATCTGCCCGAGGAATTTGCCGCTTCCGAGCCCGGGCGCGCCGCGGTGCGGGACTTCGAAGATCTGTACGCGTTGCACTACGGCGAAGCGGTGACCGAAGCCAGGCGGCTGATCGTGACACGTGCACTCGAGCAATGCGGTGGCCACCAGACGCGAGCCGCCGAACGGCTCGGCGTCACGCAGCCGTATCTTTCGCGACTGATCAAGCAGCTCGGTATCCGGCGCGACGAAGGCTGATCGCGCGATGCAAGGATGACGCGCTCACAGCCACCGTCGCACATGGCTTGAATAGCTGGCGTACTGCTCGCCGAACAGCGCCATCAAGGCCCGCTCTTCGGGCTTGATCTGGAAGCGCGTGATGTACGCTGGAAACAGCGCGATGGCAATCACGGCAAGTCCGTTGGCCAGGAACACGGCCCAGCCCACGAGAACAAGCAGCATGCCCACATACATGGGATTGCGCGTCACCCGGTAGATGCCCGATGTCACGAGAGATGAGGCCGTCTCCGGCTCGAACGGATTCACGGTTGTGCGCGCTCTTCGAAATGCGATGTTGCCGAGCACGGCCGCGGCCACGCCCAGCGCCGCGATCACAATTCCAACTGCGGTGCCCGCGTGGCTGCGAGGCAGCGCCGCCACGCCCGGCAAGGACAGACCCCACATGATCGCGCCCACCGTAACCGCCACCACCGGCGGCGGGACCTTGTGCTCCAGTGCTTTCATCGATCAGCTCCTCGTCGTTCTGGGCCCGCCGCCAAGGCGTGCGAAAGACGCAATGATCGCGCATCACCCGTCATGCGCGCCGTTGCGTTGCCCCTGAGCTTTTGGCAGCGTTCGTCCTTCGATCTTACGGAGGGAGCATGTTCATCGACAAGCATTACCGCGGTATCCGTATCGGCATGCGTGTGGGTGCGATCTCACTGGACGAAGCCGAGAAGCGCTTGCAAGCGCGAATGCAAGACATCGACGTCGAACTCGCGCGGCGAACGCACCCGCGTCCCACCTTCGCCGACTGCGCCGCGCGCTATCTCGTGCAAAGCCGCGAGAAGCGCAGCCTGCAGGCAATCGAGGTCCACCTGCGCGCGCTACTACCGCACATCGGACATCTGGAGCCCCACCAAGTGCATGACGAAACGCTGCGGCCGTTCGTCAGTCAGCGCATCGCTTCGTGCGTCACGGCGATCACGATCAATCGCAGCCTGGAGGTCGTGCGCACTATCCTCACTCGCGCGGCTCGGTCGTACCGCGACGAGGATGGCCGTCCATGGTTGGAGATGCTTCCGCCGCTGATCACGATACTGCCCGAGTCGCCTCGGCCGGCCTATCCGATTACCTGGGACGAACAGGACCGCCTCTTCCCCAAGCTGCCGCCGCACCTGCAGCGAATGGCCCTGTTCGCGGTGAACACGGGCTTGCGCGACAGCAACGTCTGCGGACTCGAATGGGCATGGGAAGTGCCGGTGCCCGAGATTGGCCGCAGCGTCTTCGTGATCCCCTCTGACTCGTACAAGGCCAATCGGCACCACGTCGTCATCCTCAACGACGCCGCGTGGTCGATCGTGCAGGCGCAGCGCGGGCTGCATCCCACCTGGGTGTTCCCGTACCGCGGCCGGCGGATCAACACGATGAACAACACGGCTTGGCAGAAGGTTCGCCGCGAAGCCGGGCTGCGCTACGTTCGCACTGGCCTCGATCTTCCGGTCGATGTAGCCCTGTTTCTCCCTGGAGCCGCCCCTCCCCTGCGCGTCGACACCGCGTATGCCGAAGAAGGCAGGATTACGCCATTCCACGATTCGACGGTGATGAAGGTCATTGCCCACAACGCCAGCTACGTTCGCTCCGTCTTCGCGCATCCCGCGTTCAAGGCCGGCGAGCTGCACAAGGGATTTCTCGGGCAGTTTCATGCCGACTTGATTGCATGACTCCACGCCGATGGGGTCGCGCATCGGCTGCCGCTGCGATGGACCTTATTCAGCGCCGAGCGAGCGCGACGGCGCAGCTCACTCCGCCTTCGCGCCCGACTCCTTCACGATCTTCGCCCACCTCGTCGTCTCGCTGCGGATGAAGGCATCCAGCTGCTGCTGCGTCATGTCGCCCGCCGTCACGCCCTGGTCGGCGAACTTGGCTTCGACGTCCTTCGCCTGCAGCGCCGCCTGGAGTTCCTTGTGCATGCGCTCGACGATGGGCGCCGGCGTGCCGTGCGGGGCCATCAGCGCGAACCACGTCGTCATCTCGTAGCCGGGCACGCCGGCCTCAGCGAGGGTGGGAACGCCGGGATAGGCGTTCGAGCGCTTGGTGGACGTCACCGCGAGCGCGCGCACCTTGCCAGCGCGAACGTGCGGCGCGGCCGAGGGGCTGGTCTCCAGCGCCATCTGGATCTGCCCGGCGATCAGGTCGGCCATCATCGGCGCGCCGCCCTTGTAGGGAACGTGCGTGATCTGCGTGCCCGTCATCGAGCGGAACAGCTCGCCCGCCAGGTGCTCGGTGCTGCCCGGGCCGGCCGAGCCGAAGTTCACCTTGCCGGGATTGGCCTTGATGTAGGCGATCAGCTCCTGCGCGTTCTTCGCGGGCACCGACGGATTCACGATGAGCACGTTGGGCACCGAGCCCACCAGGCCGACCGGCGCCAGGTCGCGCGTGAACTCGTAAGGCAGGCTCTTGTACAAGCCGGGTGCGATCGCATGCGCGATGGTCGCCATGAAGAAGGTGTTGCCGTCGGGTGCCGCGTGCGCCGCCACGTTGGCGCCCAGCGTGCCACCCGCGCCGGCCTTGTTGTCGATGATCACCGGCTGGCCGAGCGCGGTCGAGAGCTTCTGGCCGACGATGCGCGCGAGGATGTCCGTCGTGCCGCCCGCAGCGAAAGGCACGATGATCGTGATGGGTTTGCTGGGCCAGGCATCGGCGGCGTGTGCATTGCCGAATCCGGCGAGCAGGCCGGCGCAGGCGAGGGCCGAAGCGATCGCGCGGCGTGTGCGGTTGATGGATGGCATGTATGTCTCCTTCGCTGGTTGAAAGGTGGTTCAGTCGCTGCCCAGTTGCAAGCGGCTGGGCAGGCGTTTTTCGAGAGCGTGCTTCGCGAGGGCCGCGGTGCGATACGCGCCGTGCGCGAACTTGCCCCAGGGCAGCGTGACGAACAAGGCCATCACGACGCCCAGGTGGATGGCGAGCGCGACCGGCATCGCGGCAGTCTGGCGCAGCAGCAGCAGCGCGAAACCGGTGGCGCTGGTCAGCAGAAGCAGCGCGATGAAGCCGCGGTCCATGGGACGCTGCTCGACGTCGCCGTGCGTGGGCGCCCGCGCGAAGTTCAGCCACAGCAGGCCCGCGGGACCGGCGAGCAAGCCGAGTCCGCCCAGCGTGCCCAGCACGACGGGCCAGCTCGCGATCGGGTACGGCGCATGCAGGCCGAGCATGAAATGCTCGAAGGTCGCCACGCACGTCGCCGCGAAGCACAGCAGGAAGCCGTAGAACGTGAGATGGTGGAAACGCCGCCGCGCGAGCGAATAGCGGTCGTCCGCGTTGTTGCAGCCGTCGCCGTGGCCGCCGTCGAGGTAGGTCAGCCGCGCGACGTCGTTCGCCGTTTCCGCGGCAGCCGGCAAACGCGCCTTCGCCAGGAGAGCCGCGCCGCCGGTGGGCAGTTCGCGCGCGGGCGAGATGTCGCGCCAGAAGCGACGCACGCCGATGCCGAGCGCGACCAGCGCGAACATGAACATCCCCCCGAACAAGGTGGCCAGCATGTTGTGCGGGAACACGGCGTAGAAGTTGGCGCCATGCGATTGGGTGAGGCCCTTGCCCGCGAGCAGCACGGCGAGCACGAGAAACAAGGACAGGCCCCCGGCCAGTGCGAGTGCGGTCGCGAGCCCCGCGCGGCGATACAAAGCCGCGAACGGCGCAGGCCACGCGTAATCCTGGTAGGTGCGGACCCGCACCTTGGCCATCGCCTGCGGGAACACCACTGCGAACTCGTGCGGCGGCGCGTACTGGCACGCGTGCAAGCACGCTCCGCAGTTGTGGCACAGGTTGGCGAGGTAATGGATGTCCGCGCGGCCGAACTCGAGCCGGCGCGTCATCGCGGGGAACACCGCGCAAAAGCCCTCGCAGTAGCGGCAGGCGTTGCAGATCTGCAGCTGCCGCGCGGCCTCCGTTTCCGCGGGGCCGAGGGGTGCGCCGGCCGCCAGCGATGTTGCGTCGCGCGCGAGCGCCTCAAGCTGTCGCATGCGACGCTCCCTGGCGTGCGGCGCGCGCCGCGCGATCCCCGGCGATGCGGCCGAACGCCGTGCCGATGCTCATGCCCACGCCGGCGGTGTAGCCGCGCCCGAGCACGTTGCCCGCCATCATCTCGCCCGCGACGAACAGGTTGTCGCTGGGCTGCCCGCCGAAATGCACGGCGGCGTCTTTATTGGTTTTCAAACCGAGGTAGGTGAAGGTGATACCGGGCCTGAGCGCGTACCCGTAGAACGGTGGTGTCTCGATGGGCAGCGCCCAATGCGACTTCGCCGGCGTGAGGCCTTCGGTTGCGCAATCGTCCAGCACGGTGTGGTCGAAGCTGCCGGGGCGGCACGCGGCGTTGAACTCGGCGACCGTGCGCATGAACTGCTCTTGCGGCAGCCCGAGCTGGCGCGCGAGCTGCGGCAGCGTGTCGGCCTTCTCCCCGCGGAACACCGGCGGCATGAAGCGGCCGATCGCCTTGCTGTCGATGATGCAGTAGCCGATCTGCCCCTGTTGCTGCGCGACCAACCGCCCCCAGATCGCGTAGCGCTTGGGCCAGAAGTCCTCGCCCTCGTCGTAGAAGCGCCGCGCTTGGCGATTGACCATGATGCCCAGCGACACGCAATCGACGCGCGTGACGATGCCGCCGTCGTACAGCGGCGCTCGCGCGTCGATCGCCACGCAATGCGCTTGCGTGGGGTCGCCGATGATGTCCGCGCCAGCATCCATCATCCGCCGGATCAGCACGCCCTGGTTGAAGCGCGTGCCACGGATCAGGAAGTTGTCGGCGGGCCACTCGCCCCACTCGTTCTGTCCCCAGGCCTCGCGCAGCCATTGGCGATTCGATTCGAAGCCGCCCGCTGCCAGCACGCAGGTGCGCGCTTCGATGCGCTCGCCGCCCACACGGGCGGCGACGAAGCGCCCCTCCACGATCTCGATCGCATCGACGGGCGCGTCGTAGCGCACCTTCACGCCGAGCGCCTGCGCGCTGCGGTAATAGGCATTGACCAGCGCCTTGCCGCCGCCCATGAAGAACGCGTTGGTGCGCGACAGGTGCAGCGTGCCCGACAGCGAGGGCTGGAAGCGCACGCCATGGCGCGCCATCCAGGGCCGGCAGCTCGAGGAAGCGCGGATCACGAGGCGCGCGAGCTTCTCGTCGCTGGCGCCGCCGGTCACCTTGAGCAAGTCCTGCCAGAACTCTTCTTCCGGATAGGCGTCCTGCAGCACGTCCTGAGGCGCTTCGTGCATGCAGCGCAGGTTGCGCGTGTGCTGCGAATTGCCGCCTCGCCATTCGCGCGGCGCGGCCTCCAGCATCAGCACGCTCGCGCCGGCCTCGCGCGCGGTGAGCGCGGCGCACAGCGCGGCGTTGCCGCCGCCGATCACCAGCACGTCGATCATGGCTTCGCCGTCTTCGGCACGAGGCCCGTTGCGCGGATGGCCTCGGCATTGGCGGGCGACGAGAGGAAATCGAGGAAGCGGCGCGCTTCGGCCTGGTTGGCGCTGGCCGCGACGATCGCGGCGGAGAACTGCGTCACGTATTGCACCTCGTCGGGCAAATCGCCGACGATGTCGATGCCGGCCACGGGCAGCAGTTCGCTGCGCTGCTGGCAGCCGAAGTCTGCTTCCTTCTTCGCCACGATTTCGCCCACGGGCGTGGCGGGGATCTTGCGGCCCTTGGGGCGAACCTGCTCGGCGATGCCGAGATTGCCGAGCATCTGGCCCTGGATGTATTCGCCGCTCGCACTGTCGGACCAAGCGACGGAATGTGCCGCCAGCAGAGCGGCCTTGAGTCCTTCGACCGTGTGGATGTCGGGTTGGGGCGCGCCGTGCGGCACCGCGCACGCGATGGTGGAATCGGCCAGCACCACCTTGCTGCCGGGCACGAGCTGGCCGGTGGCCATCAGCTTGTCGAGCGCGTCGCCCACCATGATCACGACGTCGATCGGCTCGCGGCGCGACAAGCGCGCGGGGATCGCGTTGGGCGTCTGGCCCATCGACGGTCCCCATTCGGAGCGAACGTCGTGTCCCGGCTCCTTCTGCCACTGCTGCACGAGCTGCTTGTACGCGGCGGCAAACCCGCCGGAGGAGGCGACCACGAGCGGGTCGGCGAAGGCAGTGCCCGCGAGCGAAAGTGCGCAAGCGGCGAGGAGGCGGGCGAACAGCGGACGGGCGGGCATGGGGCGACTCCGGAAGGTGCGCGGATGATCGCGCCGCGTCGGTGATGCAACAAGTGCAATGTTCAATACAATTGCTGCGTGGCACGCATCAATTTCGACCTGCAGCAATTGCAGGCGTTCGTCGCCGTGGCCGACAAGGGCAGCTTTCGCGCCGCGGCCGAGCACTTGCATCTGTCGGCGCCGGCGCTGGGGCGGCGCGTCGACCGTCTCGAGGAACTGCTGGGCGCGCGCCTGTTCACGCGCACCACGCGCGACGTGCGGCTCACGCGCGTGGGCGAGGCTTTCCTCGAACGCGCACGCGCCGCGCTGGACGATCTCGAATCGGCCGTGCTGGGCATCCACGAGATCTCCGCGCGACATGCGGGCCGCGTGAGCATCGCGTGCCTGCCGACCGCCGCGGTGACGTTCATGCCGCAGGCGATCCAGTCGTTCTGCGCGACCATGCCGCGCGTGCGCATCCGCGTGATCGACGAAGGCATGAACGAGGTCGCTGCGGCCGTCGTGTCGGGCGAGGCCGATTTCGCGTTCGGCTTCGCGGGCGCGCCCGACGCCGCGCTGGAGTTCGAGCCGCTGTGGCGCGACCCGTACGTGCTCGCGATGCGCCGCGACAGCCCGCTCGCGCGCAAGCGCAAGCTGCAGCTGGCCGACGTTGCGGGCCAGCCCTGGCTGTCGGTCGCGCGCACCAGCCGCAACCGGCAAATGCTCGACGACTACTTCACCGCGTCGGGCCGATCACCGCAGGCCTGGCTCGAAGTCGGTCACGTCGCGACGCTGCTCGCGATGGTGGAAGCAGGCCTGGGCGTCGGCATCGTGCCGTCGATGGCCGTGCCGCGCGAGCATCGCAGCATCGCCGCCGTGAAGCTCGCCGATGTCGACCTCTCGCGCGAGATCGGGCTGCTCACGCTGCACGGCCGCCGGCTCATGCCAGTAGCGCAGCGGTTCTACGAGCACCTTAAAAAGGTGCTGCCGCGCGAGGGGCCGCGGCACCGCGCGCTCGGGTCTGGCAGGCAGCGATTGCTTCCAGCAGCATCCGCCCCACCGGTCGACCAGCGTCGCTGAGTTCACCGCTTCGCCCACGACCTCTTGGTGAAAAACCAAGTCACGCAAAAGTCACGCAGAAAGAAAAACGGGCTAGACGCGGAAGCATCTAACCCATTGATCTAGAACCGAGATTCTGGTGCGGCTGGCAGGATTCGAACCCACGACCCCTTGGTTCGTAGCCAAGTACTCTATCCAACTGAGCTACAGCCGCTGAGCCGCGAATTATAACAGGGCCTAAGCCGCCAGCCGGCGCACCACCGCCTCGGTAAAGCTGGCCGTGTTGCCCCGCCCGCGAATATCGCCCGTTCGCGCATCCGCATCCGCCAGCGCAGCCGTCGTCGCGCGCGACATCGCCTGCGCCATGCGCACAGCAGCCTCGTTACCTCGGCTGTGGCCGAGCCATTCGAACATCATGCGGGTCGATTCGATCATTGCGTAAGGGTTCGCGATGCCTTGGCCCGCGATGTCGGGCGCGGAGCCGTGCGTGGCCTGCGCCATCGCGACGTCGCCGTCGCCGATGCACAAGCCCGGCGCCATACCGAGACCGCCGACGAGGCCCGCCGCTTCGTCCGAAAGAATGTCGCCGAACATGTTGGTCGTGACGACCACGTCGAACGATTGCGGATCGCGCACGAGCCGCATCGCGAACGTATCGACGATCACGTCGTCCACGCGCACGTCGGGGTACTCGGCCGCAAGCTTCTTGCATTCCTCGACGAACATGCCGCACGAGAGCTTGAACACCGTGTCCTTGTGCACATACGTCAGGTGCTTGCGGCGTTGGCGTGCGAGTTCGAATGCTGCCTTCGCCACGCGACGGCTTCCTGTGCGCGTGATCACGCGAACGGAAAGCGTCACTTCGTCCGTCGGACGGAACTCGCCCGAGCCCGCGACCATGTTGCGATCGGGCTGGAAGCCCTCGTTGTTCTCGCGCACGATCACGAGGTCCACGCCATCGTGCAGGCAGCCGATGTCCGGATACGAGCGCGTGGGCCGCACGTTCGCGAACAGGTTGAACTGCTTGCGAAGGATCGGGTGCGGGTTGATCGCGTTCGGCTGCTTCGGGTATGCGCGATGGCCGATGGGCCCGAGGATCCAGCCGTCGAGCGTCTTGAGTGTGTCCAGCGTTTCGGGCGGCAGCGTGTGGCCGTGCGTGTCGAGAGCGCGCCGGCCGACGGGAAGCGGATGCCAGTCGATCTCGACGCCGTGCATCTGCGCCGCGGCGCGCGCGATCTGCACCGATGCGGGCACGATCTCGTGGCCGATGTCGTCGCCGTCGAGGATGCCGATGCGAAGCGGCTTCATGGGCGGCACATCCCGGTGAGCTTCGACACGTCTGCAAGCTGCGCGAGGCTCCAGCATTGCTGCGTGATCTCGCCTGCACGGTTGGCGCCGAGCACCGGTTCGACAAGCGAGCTGAATTTTTCTTCGAGCTGTTTGTCGCTCAGCGGCTTTTGCAGTGAGCCGATCGCGTGCTCGACATCCACTTGAACGCGTCGGCCGTCCTTGAGCACCGCCGTCACATGCACTCCCGCTTCGTCGACAGAATCGTCCACCGTCGCCTGCACCTTGCCGCGCAGCGCGACGACGCGCGGATCGTTCACCACTGCATCGGAAAATTCCGGCTCGCCAGCACGACCGTAGATAAGGCCAACGGCGCAACCGTGGTACACGCTGAACTTGCCTTGCAAGCCGTCCTTCGGAGTCTTCTTGCCGGTGAGCTCGAGCACGAGCGAGTGCACACGCAACTCGATGCGCTCGACCTCTTCCGGCTTCACGCCCTTGTCTCGAAGCTGCACGCACGCGTCGATGCTCGGATGGATGACGATGCCGCACGCGAAAGGCTTGTAGCTGTTGAACGAAATCTCGAAGCGCTTGCCGAGCTCGTCCGTCACTTCGTTCCATGCGCGCTTGTCCGACACGACTTGCACAAAACCGCGCGGGGCCTCGAGCGCCTTGCCGCTAGCCGTGAAGCCGCGGCTGGCGAGCAGCGCGGACATCAGCCCCGCGCGCGCCGCGCCGCCCGGATGAAAAGGCTTGGTCATCGTGCCGAACTGTTCGCGAAAGCCTACCGGTTGCGATGCGGCGATGCCCAGCGCCATCGCGGTCTTTTCCAGGTCGAGATTCAACAGGCGTGCACACCCCGCTGCCGCGCCCAGCATCCCTGTCGAGCCGGTGATGTGCCAGCCGCGGTCATAGTGATCGGGGTACATCGCATTGCCGATGCGGCACGACACATCGATGCCCAGAACGAGCGCGTCGATCACGTCGCGGCCGCTCGCGCGGCGATGTTCCGCAAGCGCCAGCACCGCCGACGCCACCGGCCCAGCCGGATGGATGATCGTCTTCAGGTGCGTGTCGTCGAAATCGAACGTGTGCGACGTGATGCCGTTGATCAATGCGGCGCTTGCCATGTCGACCTTCTCTCTGCGGCCGAGCACCGTCGCCTGTTGCGAAGGCTCGAGCATCTGCACGGCAGCGATGGCCGCATCCGCAGCTTCGTGCTTCGCAGCGCCTATGGCGCAACCGAGCCAGTTGTAGAACGTGCGATGCGCTTCATGATCGACCGCGTCGCTCCACCCGCGCGAAGGATGCTTCGCGACAAAGGCCGCGAAGATGGACGTGACCGGGGGCGCCGCCGTGTCGGCGGCTACATGCGTATTCTTTGCCAAGGGTTTACTCGTCGAGGTGGATGTTTCGCGCCTTCGCCAATGCGGTCCAGCGCTGGATGTCGGATCGGATGTATTGGCCGAACTGCTCGGACGTCATCGGCCAGGGCTCGACCGCTTCGCTCGCCAGCTTCTCCGCCAGATCGGGTGCTTTCAACACAGCGATCTGCGTGTCGTTCAGCCGCTTCACGATGTCGGCCGGAATGCCTGCAGGGCCGACGGAGCCATACCACTGCATCGCATCGAAGCCCTTGAAGCCGACCTCTTCCATCGTCGGCACGTCCTTCAATTGGTCACTGCGCTTCCTACCCGTGACGGCGAGCGGGCGCATCTTGCCTGCGCGGATATGCGGCAGTGCCGCTGCGAGGCCGGGGAACATCGCCTGCGTCTGGCCGCCGAGCAGGTCGGTGATCGCGGGTGCGATGCCGCGATAAGGGATGTGCACCATGAACGCGCCGGTCTCCTGCTTGAACAGTTCCATCGTCAGATGCGTCAGCGAGCCCTGCCCCGCCGAGCCGTAGCTGATGCGGCCCGGATTGCGCTTCACGTAGTCGATGAACTCCTGCACGGTTTTCGCGGGCACGTTCTCGTTCACGGCGAGCACGTTGGGTGTCGCGCCGATCATTCCGATGGGCGTGAAATCCTTGATGGCGTCGTACTGCACGCGGCGCGTGGCGGGCGTGGTGCCATGCGTGGCCACATAGCCTTGCATCAACGTGTAGCCGTCGGGCGCGGCGCGCATCGTGTTCATGCTGGCGATCACGCCACCGCCGCCGCCCTGGTTCTCGACGACGAACGGTTGGCCGATGGCCTTGCCCCATCTTTCAGTCACGACGCGGGCAATCATGTCGTTGCCGCCGCCGGGTGCAACGGGCACGATGTAACGGATGGGCTTGGCGGGATAGCTGCTTTGCGCAATGGCAAAGCGCGGCAGCGCAGCAGCCGCTGCGACCGCGTGCAACAGGTGACGGCGTTTCATGGGTTTGTCTCCTTGTGAGGCGATCATCGGCTCGGTGCGCCTTGCTGTAAATTGCAATGTTCTGAGGTTTTATTGCAGCAGCTGC